>NZ_JABKCA010000113.1 GCF_013166655.1 Lentimicrobium sp. L6 | reverse complement strand
AATTCTTTTTTCTCGCCCAGGCATACTTCTTTTTTAGCAGTTCTGTTTTTAAATGACCCTCTAACTCTTTCTCTGCTAAGAGCTTTTTCAATAGCTCATTTTCCTTCTCTAGCCGCTTGATTTCTTTTAGATGTCCAGGGGTCATACCATGACGAAAACCTGCTTCGCCCATACTTTCAAACTTCTTTTTCCAAGAATAATAAGTAGCTGGGTAAATCCCATGTTTCTCTAATGTGATTTTTACTCCTTTTTCTCCTGCTTCTTTTATGAACTGAAGCTTTTCTTCTTTTATGAATTTTCTTTTCTCTGACATTATCGTACAAATTTACAGATTTATAACTATAATCTTGTCCGATTATTTATGGGGCCAATACAATTGCTCATTTAGATATGGGGATATCCAATGTACTTTGATTTAATTATTTCAGCTGATAGTAATGAGGAAACATAAAAAAAGCTGAGAATCATAAAAGAGAATCTCAGCTTTTAAGTCAATCTATAATAGTCTTAAAATTTTACAACTAAACCAAGACCGTTTGATGTTGTTCCAATATTTAAACTAACATTCTGATTTGAGCATCTGCCCATACCATCTGTAGCTTTTCTGTATTTTGCACCTCCTGAAATCCAGATAGGGGTTCCAACAATGGCTGTAATTATCCCTCCTATTTCCAGCAATCCACCAGTCATCGCTAGGCTTTCATTTTCAAAAGTTTCAGTCTCTTCATCATATCCTGCACTCACCGCCATAACAGCACCAATAAAGAATACACCTAGGCCTCCTAATGTTACTCCCATACCCACTTTTTTCTGTGAGATAGCCTTTTTTTGCGCATTTTCGTAATACTCATAATTGTAGCCATTATAGCTACCTTTTTCATTTTGTTTTTCAAGGATGGGGCTGGTGATTTGTTCTTTAGTATTTGTGTTTTCCTCAGAGGTGCTTGTTTTCTGAGAGAAAGTGAACAAGGAAATGGTCATCAATAATGATAATAGTAATGCTTTTTTCATAGTCTTAATGTTTATTTAATTTAATTAACGGCTAAGATATAAATATTTATGATTTTCAAAAAAATATAACTTGTATAAGGTTGACTGTTGTTTAAATATTTGTCATGTTTATTTTGGGGTATTATATTCTTGCTTAAAACATTGGAGAACGCATTCGTAGTATATAATACTCAAATCTATTTTATATCTTTGGTGGATTAAACTAAACATAATAGCTGAAGAATGACATATTCCAATTAACAATTTACAATAGTGCTAATTTAAATTATGAAAAAAATAATCTTTCTGCTAATAGTATTAAGTACAAGTTGTACTATTCAAAAAAGTAATGAAACTGTGAAATTTGACCCAACAGGTCATAAAGAAAATCAATTTTATATAGATATACCTATAGGTGGAAGATTTGAATTTATTGGAGGAGGGTCAGATTGGACAGCCTATGGAATTAATTATAAAGATTCCTCATTCATTTATTTAACCAATCAAGAGTCTGTGCCATATTATAGTTTAGAAAATTTTGATAGTCATTTGGAGTCAAAATTCCTTCAAGCTACGTGGGCTGATGATACAATTATACAATCTGGAGTGAATGAAAATGATAGATATTGGAAAAACATTAGATATCATGGTATTTCCTTAGGATATAAAAATGTAGAACTAGAGCAAAAGCAAATATATGACCAATCATTAAATACTTTAAGGAGAAAAAAAAGAAATAAATTGGTGTCAGATTGATCAACCCATGGGGAGCCAAAAAAATCAGATTTTAGTATCAAAAATCAAATTATTTTGTAATATCTATTATTCAATTTAATAATTTGCTAAACCTTTTTCCTGATTAATAAGAAGTATTTAAAGTTCAAAATTTGGGATTTGCAAAAGGGTGGATAGCCTTAGTTGAACGTAGTCAAAGTGAAAGTATCGCCTCTCTGTTATTTTAAAAATTAGCTATGCATGAGCTCGCTCGGAAAGTTCTGCTATGCAAAACCTCAGCATGTTTTCCGAGGGCATATAATACTCAAAACTATTTTCATCTTTGACTGATAGCTGTCAAACACAATGGCCAGTTTAGGATTGAATCTTTTTTGTTAATTCTTATTGATGTATACACTCGGATTGCAAATTAGAGCGAGCAAGGGAAACATTTTGATAGCAAATTATTAATTAATACAATGATTTATATTTTTTAGAAAGAATCATATTTTAGTTTGTGTGCTTATAATTATTTATTAGTTTTATATAACGCAACAAAAACCCTTATAAAATGAAAAAATTATTGACTGTTTCCCTTATTTTACTTTTTATGAATTTCTCTTATGCTCAACATCATAACCCTAGTGCTAGAGAGATTGATAATAACTCTAAATCTTTAACTCATAGCATTTTTAAATTTGAAAATAACCAAAATGAACAATATTTAAAAAGTCCATTATCTCAGTATATCAAATCAAGTCATCTACAACATTGTAGGAATTGATTTTGGTCTAGTCAAAATTTAAGCCCACTAAACTGGAGAAATATCTCAGGTACTGGATCTTTTTCGACTTTTAATACAGAAACGGGAGGAGAATCTAGTATCGAACTGGTTATTACTCCCGCTCCAGGAATGAGCGTGGCCCCTTATAATGCAAAAGTAAACCTCAGTACTATTCCTCTACATTTTGAAACTCTAGAGGAAATTAGTGGCAATCTTTTCTATTTTGATGACAATGCTGAGATCCACTTTGTTTTTAAAGGTCTTGAACCTTTTGTTAATTATGATGTTTGGATTTTTGGTGTTAGAGATGGCCATGAAGGGATCAACAAGCATGTTAGTATTAAAGGAGATGGAATGGCGATAAATTTTGATCAATTGGGCATTAGTAGAAATCTTTTAATCAATGATCAGATTGGAGAATCACAAGATTCTTTGAGCGATTATTCAATTTCAGTGCCAGCCTCTACCGATGGTGAAATTTCATTTACAGTAACCACGGGATTTAGCTTATTTGCCGTTGCTGGTTTAGCTATTGATATTAATACTCCGACTGTTCAAACAGATTCAGTACATAGATTATCTGCTACTGCTGGTATTTTCTATGGTAATGTTTTAAATATTGGTGAGCCAAACTTAAGTCAACATGGATTTTGTTGGAATACAACAGGATCTCCAAATTTAAATGATAGTATTACTGAAGGTGGTACTCTTGATGCTTCTGGAAATTACGCTACCACAATTCCTAACCTTATTGAGCATACAACTTATTTTGTTAGATCGTATGCTACAAATAAGACAGGAACTGAATATGGAGATGAAATTGTATATACACATTTGCCTTCTGGTATTCCTTTAAGTAATTACTCCATAGCTTTTACCTTACTCTTATTATCTTTATTTATTGGTTTCCACAGTAAAAAGAAATAAATTTATAAAAGACATTCCATTAAACATGAGTATGGAATGTTTTGTTTTTATATAGATCATGTTATGAAAGTTATTCAATAAGATATGTTACTTTGAAGGTACTGGCTAGCCTTCACTTTCTAATTTCTTCAAAAAAAATGGCGAAACAAAAGTTCCGCCATAGCAATTAAATTCTCAATTTTAATACTTATTTCTTGAATAAAGGATCAGCACCTATGGTTCCAACCAAATCTTTCAAATATTGCTTAGAGCGTTTATAAGCTAACATCTTCTTAGCTTTGGCTAGTTTGTCCTCAATATCCATTTTCTCTATGAGTTCGGCATTATTGGCTTCCTTCATAAATTTCTTCAAATAAGAGATTTGCTCTTGATGGAAAGCCACATCCTTTTCTTGTTTCAAGGCTAAACGCTCCTGATACCAGTCGCTCTCAATCACATATTCGCGCTCGAAATACTTCCTTAATTCAGGATCGCTAATGTTTTTACCTTCGTATTGACCGTAAGCCATAATGTGAAGTAGGATCTGTAAAGGTAAGATGGCTGATTCAATACTACCATCCTCAAAATAGCTTTTAGCTACTCTTTCTTGTACTTCGGTAATATTATTGATACCATCCACAAAGTCTTCCATGCTTTGTAACTCTGGCTTCAGCATACGCTCGTTAAAAACAGCCAAAGGCTCGTCGAATAAGCGGTTCATACATCTAAAAGCAAATTTACTAGTAATACGATAACCCAATCGACTAGCCAATATCTTTTTGCCTTCATATTCAAAATCTTCCAATTTCTCAAGGCAATTATCTTCTATCAATACTTTGGGATCACGATCTGTTTTGTCTATTCTAGCCCATATCTCAGGAACTAAAATACTAATATCATGGTCGAATCTATTCTCAGAACCTACCCAACCAGCTGCCGAGCTAAATCCTTCATATCCTGTTAAGATATAAGAAAGCAAAGCATTATTAAGGTCAGTAGTGGCTACTAGCATATTGAAAGGCCCTTTGGTAAGTGCACCTTCAGAACCCGCTCCAGTGGTAGATGGAGATTTACCTGTTAAACTACAAATGAAATCCATAAATAACTCTGGTAATTCTTGATAGTGAATAGGATTATAAACGCTTAAAGGACGAATTCCCGCTTCTCTGTCTGAAGGATTGTTTCTACGTCCTGGGAGTACTGCATTCACTGGATAATGAACTGGTCTATCCATGGTGATTTGACGAGACAATCGGATTCCCATTTCAGCAACATGTGTATCTTCTCTTTCTTGCTTATAAATATTTCTTTGAAGATAACGAGGGTTTTTGGTTGGCGCTCCATCCACAATTCTTGGATGAGAAGGGGTTACAAAATAACCATCTTTATCTCTTTTGATCACTTTTTCTATTAAATCTTTAACAGGTTGCGTATATTTTTCAAATTCTACAGTGTCTTCGTATAGGTCAATAGCATCTTGCTTATTAAGAGGCTCGTAATTCGTTAAGAAAGTATTGCTCTGTACAATATCTGACTCCGCATCCACATCGTAGCCACGGTAAATAGCTTCGTCGGGGCGCTGGAACAAATAACTTTCACAATTCTCAACTATTTTTACGCTCTTATTCTCATAGTTGGTATTTAAATCATTCAAACGACTACTTGGCAAGGTAATAGTTGCTGAAATATCATCTTCCATTTGGATCTTATGAGCAGGTAAATAATCGGAGCGTAATTTATGCAATAACCAATCGCCCTTCTGACTAAACCCGATTCTTACATAACTGGCAATCACCTTTTCATTATTAAACATTAAGGTATTTCCGTTGCGGCCATTCAGGACTTCTACCGACATATGGTCTTTCCAATTACCCATCTTTTCATCGCGATAAAGACGTTTGATATATAATACCAATACTCTAATATGAGCGGGGATGCTATGGATCCAAGCATTATATTCATCGCTATATTGGTCTGATGTATTGAGTAGTTTTACGGTAGAACCTAAAGTTCTTTTAGCACTTAATAGTGGACGAGAGGGATTGGCATCTGGACGGATATTCTTCCATCTTGAGGAATAATCTCTATTGATGATCTCATCGGCCATCTTAAAGTCTTCGTCAATATCTTTAATATGAAAAGTACTATATTCAATAGCGTTCTCCATAGATTTAGAAATCTCTGACTTACCACCACCCGAAACGGTACAAGGCTTATGCAGGAATATTCCTTCGGCAGCAGTATGGGTAATTCTCCATAGCGCTTGCTTGGCATGCTTCTTTAAGTTGAACTTGCTTCCGCTAGGGTGAACATAGGTTTTAAGAGGAGAAAGTTTTAGGCTGTGTTTCTTGTCTTTACCATAAGTCCAAGATACTGAAGAAGTGTGAATATCTATATCCGCATTTTCAGGAATATAGATTAAATTAGGATATTTCTTATCGATGGCATAACCTTCGGCTTGAACTTCTATGCTGTCCCCCAAAGTTTTTACCATATTCTTGAAGGTGTATTTTTTATCCAGTTTGGCAGAAAATACATTTCCAAAAACGCGGTCCATCATATTATCTCTAGGGAAAGCAATAGCTCCTCCAGAATGCTCTTCTTCAGCGTTTCCGTATAGGTTGGCAGAATAGCTGATTTGAGTTTTTATTTCTTTCTTAGAATAACCATAATAGTTATCAGCGATCAAGGTAATTACCACTCCACTTTCGTCGCGGCAAGTTAATTTGAATGCAGATCCATCATTATATAATTCATCTGGATCGGAATAGCACATGCCATCTCTTCGCTGACGGTCTGTAGCATCTTCACAATGAGGAAGACCGATGTCTTTCTTTTTTAATGTCAATAACTGGGGAGCAAGAATAATACATCCAGTGTGACCAGTCCAATGATCGATATCTAAAGCGGCATCATTTTCTGCTAAATTGGGGTCTCCAGCATTTCCGAAAATATTCTCCACAAAATCCAAATTACTCACCAAACTTCCTGGCGCAAAAAAGCGAATTTCCATAGACTTCTCCAAATTGATTCCCTTTACTTCTGGAACCACTATGGGGCGCATCAATAAGGAAACCATCACCTTAGCTTTGTCTTCTTGATTAGCAGTAAAAGGCAATATTTTTAAATCGTCAGATGGGTTTAAAGCCGAATGCAATAAATGAGCAAAAGTTCTCTTTGAAACTTCTTTCTTGTCTGGTGGAACCGGAAGACCTCCTCTTACAATATGGAAGGTTCCTTTGGTGGTTCTTTTATCGTGTTTGGGATTATTTAAAACTCCTTGCTTGATCCTATAAGAACTTACCAAATCACTTTTGAAGCTGTTCCCATTTGGTGGAAGACTTACCTCTCTAGCCAGTCCTAGTCCATTTAAAACCAAAGTGGAGGAGGGTAATGATAAAGATTGATCGAATTGAATTTCGCTTAGGTATCTATTGATAAAGCTTTGTATACGATAATCTGCAGGACAAAGGTGGTTTGATAATAATCTGGATTTTTCTCTGAAACTACTAATTAAATCCTCGGTTAGGCTGATGAATTTGTCATCGGAATGTTTGTTAGAGCTATTATTATCATCATGATATAAAGGTTGCCCCAATGCGGCCAGCTGAAGGTTGGTATATTGAATCATATCACGCCGATCCTTCTTGCTAGGCTTGAAAACTTTGCTAGTTATATTCTGCATCTTACTTAAATTTTTGGTCCACTTTTAACTTATTGCAATGAGGTTTTTCGGACCTCTTTATTTATTTTTTTGTGAATTAATTCACACACTGGTTGTATCGAGTGCAAAAATAAAAATTTGTAGATGCAAACAGGAGAAAATTAGATTTTTTAACGTTCTAAATAAGCTATATTTCTTTGGGAACGTTTGTTGAAAACTGATTGGTGAACTTGAAGAGCAATTGGGGAAGTTTCACCCATAAAAATGAAATATAATGTGTAAAACAAACTAAAAATTAGTATTTTTGTACCATAATGGTACACTTAAGGATTTAAAGATATGTTGGTAATTAGTAGTAGAGAATTCAGGCAAAATCAAAGGCTTTACTTTGAAAGAGCAGATAAAGGAGAACAAATAATCATTCAACGTGGAAAGGATAAAGCATATGCTTTAACTCCGATAAATGAAGATGATGTATATTTTAATGCTAAAATGGTAGAAAGAATTAAAGAAAGCATTAAGCAGGCTGAAGAAGGTAAAGTAAAGACCATATCCACTTCCGAAGGAATAAGTGATTTATTAGGATTATGAGTTACACCTTAAAGTTTACTGAAATTGCTTTAGATGATATTAAGAAACATAAGAAGGCAGGAGATAAAGTTGTTTTAAAGAAAATAGAAAAGCTGCTTAGCGAGTTGATGGAGCACCCTACAACAGGCACAGGCCAGCCGGAACAATTAAAGCATAATCTTGCAGGATTGTATTCGCGAAGAATAAACCAAAAGCACAGATTAGTTTATTCAATAAATAACGAAATAGTTACGGTCCTTGTTTTAAGTGCCTGGGCTCATTATGGAGACAGATAGTGTTTATCAGAAAACGCCAATTTCTTGCGACTCCAACTCACGCGGAAATGTTTTCAGAGTGCATATATTAATTATCCTCTTTTTTTTTCTTTGATTCAATAATTCAAGCAGTATACTGGAAATAACTATTTAAAAATGATATTTAATTTTAAGTTCGATTTGCCTTAAACTATCAAATACAGGTATGGTATCATTTAATGTACCATAATACTGATAACCGAAATGATTAGAAGACCAAATATCATACATTTCAAATGCACTTGCATCTATCTTCTTCTGGAAATATGCCTTGTCAATAAAAGGAAGAATTAAATCCCAAGAACTTTGGAAATTCTTTTCGCTTTTTAAATTATGCCATAAGATAAATAATACATTATTGTAGATTGCTATTCCAGTATCGAAATCATTTAATAATACTCCATCATTTTCATTGCTTAGGTCGCATAAATCCATTAGGTTATTATAGTCAATTTCTGTAATCATCTCATATATATAATTTAGTTGAAGGCTATCTTCCGACATAGATAATAAGCCTCTAACACGCTGATCTGTGTGTAAGATGGCTTTTACTTTTTCTTGAACAAGAAGACTTTCCATATTGTTTTTAACCCAAACAGAATAGTGCTTTTGCGATGCTTCATAAGTCCAATTATAAAGCTTGTTGTTATGTATTTCAGATGCTAAAGCGGACAACTTATTTCTTTCTAAATTATTTATTATCCAGCCATAATTCACCATTAAATAGGTCATTCTATCTTTATAAAAATCCACATCCCCATTAGCGAGGATATCATCTAGAATGAGTACCATATCTTGGGGAATAATTTGATCTTCATATTTAACTAATAATGACTTTGCTTTTTCAAAATCTGATTCCCATACAGGATAGATACTATCGGATAAAACGATACTTCCCATATTTTGAGCTTTATTTTCCTCATTAAAAACGAAGAAAAACAAGAGGGCAATCAATAAAAAACTATTACTTCTCATATTGCAAATGTTTTAGTTTAGTTGCGGTAATGTTTCTAATCTGAATAATGCCATCGTATCTTTTAGAAGGAATGATTTTTTGTCTTTGAAAAGCCCATGAAACAGATTGTATTTGTTCAAACATCCATGAGTTTTCTGGTTTCTCAGTTTGCTGAGAAAAGTCTGTAAATACAATCTCATGATCAGCTGAATTTAAAATGGCTCCAAGAGAGTTTTTCTTTTGTTTCACCAATTCTACTGGTCCATTATCTCTAACACCTGTTTTACCTTGATAAGCATACAAGCCTAAAACATAAGTTTTACTGCGCAGAGAATCATGGATATATTCTCCCATTACTTCACGTTTTGGGTCGTATTTACTTATGTGACCGTTATGGGCTAAGAAAACAACCTTTTCATCTGGGTAAAAGCGGGTGAGAATGTCATTCATATTTCTACCCATAATTGAATCCCTAGTATGAGGACTATTAACTTGCATTTTATACAACCAGTTTCTTCTATGAAGAATGGCTTGATAGACTTCTTTATCTCTTTTTGAGTTTAATGGAAATATAATGGAATCGTTTAAAATATCATCCCAAGCTTTAAATTCCAGCCCTTTTCTTTTATTAAAATTCAATGTTAATGCAGAATCAAGGCTTAAAATTGAATCGAGGACCAAGGGAAATTGTTTTTTTACAAGTTGCTGAAAACGATTGGGGAACTCCGTATCTATATCAAAGCCATTATATTGTATGCCTGAGTTTTTAAAAAAATCTAGAAATAATCGGGCTCCTTCTGGCATAATCATATCTTTCTTTAAGGGAAAACAATAATTATATAAACTATCTAAACTCACTTCATTTCTCACATTATTGGCTTCCATACAAACTAGTTTATAGGCTTCTATGGCAACAACCTTGTATCCCAACTCTTGATATAAATATTGAACCAACCTATTTCTTAAAAGATAATATTCATTCACCTCATGGCTACTTTCTCCAATAAAAACATAGGGTTTGCCTTTTAGTAAAGGTTCTAAAAAATCCAAGTCAGAATAATCTTGAGATTTCAAACTTAGAATTGGCGTAGTAAATTGATGAATGTTCTCAGTCCAAATCTTGTCAACTTTAGGCTTATTTTTTTGAGAATAAGAAGTACTTGAGAGGAGGATAAATAATGACAGTATTATCTTTTTGTTCATGTAGCATTTTTTAGATGACCTATAAACGCAAGAATGTGTCTGATTATTATATTGTTTGTTTGATAAGGAGGTAAGTGCCTGAACGAAATTACATATTTCCATTGTACCCCCTAGCTCACTTTGAAATGTTTCTTAAATTCGAGCCAGCTGGAGCAGGAAATTTAAAAGCTAGTAAGAAACCATTTTCTTATCTAGGTTTTCTTAAGAAAAACACAGGGAAGAAAAACAAAATAAGGAAAATAGAAAATAGAAGGCCTCCAATTGTTCCGATGGCAAGTTGAGTTGTTTTTCAAATGGATGAAACAACATTTAAAAGTTAAATCATTTTGGGGTACCACAGAAAATGCTGTTCGTA
>NZ_JABKCA010000112.1 GCF_013166655.1 Lentimicrobium sp. L6 | reverse complement strand
ATAAGTAAATGCTTAGCTCCACGGCTTAGGGCTGAAAACGATGCTTAATTGTTGTAGTGCGTTATTTTATCAGTTTTCTAATTATTTGGTTTTGTTCAAATTCATTCAATGATATGCTATAAACGGTATTAAAATTTTTCTCAAAATCACCGTTGTTTTTATCCCAAGTTGTTAGACTTGCAAATTCAATAAACTTCTCGATCCCATATTTCTGCATCAAAGTCGATGTAAATAGCCAAAAACTTAATTTTTCATGTTTTTCCAATGTTACTATTGCCGGGAAATGCCAAACTTCTTTTGCTCTTAAATATTCATTCGTTGATAACTGTTCGTTTAGTGTTGTGAACTCATTATAGAATTTCGTTGTATCATTGCTGTAATCACCGTATAAAAATGCCAATGGTTCATGAAAAAACGGAACATCTGAATATTTTGTAAAGAAATGATGAACTAACTCGTGAGGGTTACCGTTAATATATCTTTGTAACAAGCCATATTTCACATTCCATGCAGGAAAAGCTCTCCAATAACTTAGGGTTGTATCCAGAATTATATTGAGTTTCATGGTATCTGTATTATGGAACACCATTTTAAGTTCATCAAATTGTTTATCGTAGAGTCTAATTTCTTCTTGATTTACTTTGCTGTTTAAATTGTAAACATTGAAGTGCCTAGACTCATATTTTTCATCGCAAGTCAATACTTTTTTCAAATAGTCACAATTTTTCACAAGTCTCTCGTCAGTATCAATTCTATTCAAAATCCTATTATATACTACAGAGTCTAGGGGAAATATCTCATTTTTCAAAATATGCTTGATATAAACTTGCAATTCATTGGTATCTTTTTCAGTTACGTAATCATTAATTATTTCACGCAATAAAAAAGCATCTACTGTGTTTTGAGGGAAATGGTTTGGAAATTCAGTTTGAAATATACTTTCAAAACGATTTGATTTTAGGTCATCTTTTTCTTGATTACAACTTCCTAAAATCAAAGCACCTATTAAAATAAGGCTCAATACTATTATTCTGTTTTTCATATTTATTTTAGCTCTTTTCTAATGCACTACAACGATCCCGCGCAATGGGGCGTGCCCATTTCTGCTCGGTTCTATTTTAATGCTCAAATATAGTAATATTTAGACTGCTTTATAATCATATAGGAAAATATTGGGCATGCGCTATGGCGCTTGTTATTATTTCGGGGCTACCTTCTGTGGCTGGTGGGCTGCAAGATTTTATGCCTGTGGGTCGGACGAGCTTCGGTATGGGAGCAAATAGCTTTCTTTGATCAGCTTGTGGCCATAAGCGTTGGCCTTGTGGGAATGCTAAAGGATCAGCCGTGCGTTGGCTTTGTGCTGTTGGTGTGCAACGGCGTGGTGAGGCCAGCCTTGGCAAGCGAGGGAGCAGCGCCAGCCTTCTGGGAAAGCTATTTGTGTGGGCTGTGCTTCGTGGGCAAATAAAATCTTTGCGTCGGCCAAAAAGAAAAGATAATCTTCAAAATATTAAATATACCTAATTAGTAAAAAGATATCGGCCCTGAATAATAACGGTACAGCTGTATGAGGAGTTTTGCCAACCAAACAGCATTGAATTAAATTAGAATTGCAAATATTAAAACTTATACAAATGATTGAAAAAATAGCAAAATGACTTATGACAGCATGTTAGATGCTGTATTTAATACCCTTTCGATAACACCGACAGAGCATGAACGTAGTTTTGCAGATTCCGTAATAAATGGCGGTAAATCAGACCCAACAGAGAAAACAGCAATGCTATGCACCTACTTTGAAAAAGATAGTGAAGATAATAAAAAAGCCATTTATGGTTTAATAACCACCCATTGGCATTAAATATTGCATTCTAACGACCTTGCTATGGTGCTGTGCCGCATATTCTAATGTTATTTTTTCTTTGAGAGAATTATCTTCAAAGATACAATCTCTTTGCTTTCTCTACTCCTTTTTGCGGCATGCACTATCAGCTTTTGTTAGCAACCGGGCTTCCTTTTTCATCTTCTCTTGCGCTGGTCAGACAAGCTCTTTGCAAGTTCTGGTTTGTGCTGCTGGCATTTGGGACTTGACAATGTGCTTGGCTGAAAAGGGTTTGGGTTATTGAATTAATATTTTTCCTGAATAGTTTGTTGCTTCAATTTCTGTATGATAGAAATAAACTCCTTTTGCAACATTTGAACATTCCCATATTATTTGTGTTTGCCCTTTGTAAATATGATGCTCTGCTATAGAGATGCCATAAATATTTGTTATGTAAATAATGCTTTCTATTGTATTCAGAGGTAGCTGAAAAGTAATATAATTTTTTGCAGGATTTGGATAAATGGTTAATTTGTTTTCTTTTATCATTTCGT
This sequence comes from Lentimicrobium sp. L6, assembly GCF_013166655.1. NCBI lineage: Bacteria > Pseudomonadati > Bacteroidota > Bacteroidia > Bacteroidales > Lentimicrobiaceae > Lentimicrobium > Lentimicrobium sp. L6. Next base: position 8,225 of record NZ_JABKCA010000112.1, on the reverse strand, counting down.
CTAAGCCAACTATAGTATGCTCTTCCCCCCATTCTTCTTCTCCTTTTTTAAAATATACCAAATCAAAGTTAGCTGACACCGAACCCTGTCCATCAAATTCAAAATAACGCATATAAACCTCACCACATCCTATTGCATATCTTCTTGTCTCTTCAGATCCTCCCAATGAATCAAATGTTTGAACTATTAATCTATTGTTATATAACTCGGGTAATTGAAACAAGGAATCTCCAGTAAAAGTATCCAACAGATTAGTATAAAATATAGTTTCCAATTCTTCATAATATTCACCCCAAGGAGGAGTATCAGAACTGGAGTATAATCCAACTACAGATTGAGTATAGAAAACAGTATCACTGTTTTGAGAGAAATACTTATCTACAATCTCAATATTCTGAAGATCAGCCATACCAATAGATGCACTGAGATATGTATGAAAAACATCACCAATGTTAAAATCATATATTTCTCCTCTGGCTGGAAAATCTTGAGAAGAAGCATTACCTGATATTAGCACATAAAAGCTAATTATTAAATAATAAAAAATTTTCATAAAATTTGTTTTTGTATAAATAAGATTGTTTTTAGAATATAGCATATTTAAAATACTTCTTTACCTACTCACAACAATTTTCCCTCTATATATATCCCGATAGCTATTGGAAGCTTTATTTTCCGATTCATAAAAATATACACCACTTGCTACACTACTACAATCCCAAATTAATTGCTCTTGCCCTTTATATATAGGAAATTCTACTATGATTTCACCGAAAATATTTTTGATTTGGAGTCTGCTTTCTTTTGTAATTACCGATAACTCGAAAGTAATTTGAGTATTGGCAGGATTGGGATAAAATTTTAATCCTTTCAATTCCTGGTATTTATTTATGACTCCGGTAGTGGTATCATACAGTCTATATATCCAGGCAGATTTTTCATAATTGACAGGGTAAGGCTCACAATCTACATCTACCGGATTAAGGAAAGTACTTTCATCTATTATTCCTGCTATGTAAAAATCTCGTTCGCTAATTCTTTTTATTCCGTTTTTCTCATAATAATTAGCATAAATTGATCCATGTACTCCATTCCATAATATATTCTTTTCACTATCCAATTCTACTACCCAGACACTTGGGAAACAATATGGATATGGACAAAGAGTATTGTTTACATTGCCATCTGTGGAGTATGTTATACCAAAAAGAAAATAGCCTCCTTCATCAGTTTTAAAAATCCTATTAAAACTATCAGTTTCCGAACCTCCAAAACATTGCTCCCAGATTATATTTCCTGAATAATTTATTTCTATTACCCATGCATCACCTTCACCATGATTTAATGATTGTATATCTCCATCTGATGACCTGGTACCTCCAACAATAAAATAGCCTGTACTTTCTTCGATAATAGTAGCAGAGCCATCTCCTAAGCTACCACCATAACAGTTTTGCCAAATAATTTCCTCGGTTTCTTCGTCTAACTCAACAATCCATATATCCTCTGAACCATGTGCTGCACATTCAATCATCCCTCCAGAGCCATATGTATAACCCAATACAACAGTATTCCCCTCCTGGTTTTGAATTACATCGCTAGCATGGTTTGGTATAGAATTGCCCAGAGTTTTTTCCCAGAGAATTTCGCCATTAGCATCAATCTCACATACCCAAATATCTGAGGCTCCATAATACTCGCTTACATCTCCTCCACCCTGATTAAAAAAATCCATAAGCAATATTAAACCTCCTTCAGGTGTAAGCTTTGCCACCTCAAAATCCTGAGTTCCCAAACAACCATATTGTCGTTCCCAAATAATATTTAAATCGAAGTCGGTTTTTACTACCCATAGATTCATGTAGCCTCCAATGGGATCCGATTGCACATCACCATCGGTTGAATTAGTTTGCCCCACAAAATAGATATATTCATCTGAAACTTCAATGTCGCCAAAATAATCATGTCCTCCACCACCAAAACATCTTTCAAATACAAGTGTTCCATTGCTATCTGTTATAATTACCCACGCATCACTTTCACCATGATAATCAGTAAAAGCATCATTATCATTAGTTACTATTAATGAATTAACTATATGGTTATTTGGTAAAACACCTAATGCTCTGCTATAACTATTTTCATAATCAGCACCAAAACATACTCCCCAATCAACATTTAGCTCTTGAGCAATGCCACTGGTCGATAAATAAACGAATATAGAAATCAATATGTATTTCATAGCCAATGTAATAAAAGCTATCGGGTTATTATAACCCGATAGCATGATGTATCACTATTGAATAATCAGTTTGCCCGATTCTTCAAAATATTTGGTTTTTAATGTAAAGATATAGGAACCTGACGGAATTTTTCGTGTATCCCATGCCTGGGCTCCTTTGTTTTGATTAACATTAAAAGTACGAATTACTTTTCCATTGATATCTGAAATGATGATCACCCCTTCTGTATCAATTTCTGATAATTCAAAATAAAATTCCACATAATGTTTGGCAGGGTTCGGATTGGCATAAATACTTAATGGACTATCTTTTTCGCTAATATTTTCCACCAATTCTGCAAAGGCATTTTTATCATCATTTCTGTCCATACAATCGCAATAATCGTTATAGCCGAAGAAACTCTCCAAAGTAACACGAGCATTGGCCCGGGCCATACCTCTCGGATTATTCGCTATTGTTTCGAGTTCCGATATTTCAGAGCTGTTGAGTTGCATGATATTCCTGTCCTGCTGTTGTAAAGTGGCTTTCAAATTTAATAAAAATACTTCGTCGTTATAAAGTTCCAATGCTTCACCCTCTAACTGGTAGAGATCAGGAATTAAAGCAAGCAATGCATTAGCATCAGTATAGTTTTCCTCGGCAATTAAAAGCGAGGCCAGTTGCATATCGGTGGTACGACTTTTTATATTCCCCAACCAGCCCTTAATGGCTTCTCTATCTTGCTCCTCGGTATTTATTAAACTGTTCAAAATCTTTTTAGCTGAAACAACCTGCTTACGTTTTTGCAAGGCCATTTGGCGAAGTAAGGCTGTTTTGTAGGTGATACCAGCAGATAAATCCTTGAGAATTTCGATCATATAAGCAGGCAGGGGTTCTTCTTTGTTTTCCAAAAAGCGAATAAAATCGTTTTTCTTCAACTCATCGGGATTGGCCGCTAAAATATCCAGTAACACACTATTGGGTAGCACCTCGGTTTTATTGGCTGCTTTTTCTAATACGGTGCGTGAAAGGTAGGGTGATTTTCCTAGTAAATTGTCACGTAATTCCCAGGTATCACCTGGTTGAGCAGCTTCAATGGTCAGACTGGTTCCCTCGGTGCTACCACCATCTTTCAGATCGTTATAAATACTTTCCACGGCTGTATATTCCGCATCGGCAGTTGCAAACTGGCTTTCTAGTTCCTCCTGTTCCCCTAGGGTAAGCACCAATCGTTCTTCATGAATACCCCCATCCTCTTCACATTCGTTGAAATAATCGGCTACTTCTTTTATAAAAATATCCTCATTATTATAAGTTTCTATTTTATCATCTTCAGGCTCATAAATGCTTTCCTCTTCAGAAGAGTGAATATAATAGTATTGATCTTCTTGTCCCATATTTCGCCAATGCCATTGAGCTAGCAGGCCACTAAAAGTATTGCGGGCAGATAAATTAATGGCTCCCAAATTGGGATTAATTTGAGCATCTGCAGGGATACCCACCACTTCAAAATCAATTTTATTTTCGCTGTTTTGGTTGCATTGGTATTCGATGCCTACTATAGGGTCTGAACCAGGTAATCTATTATTCCCATAAGCATGATTTCCCACAAACAAACCGCTAAAACTATTGTTTTTTATAATATCGTGATTACTGGGATTTTCCAAAGCTACTATTCCAATAACATCGTCGCTCAGATTGGCATCGGGTACTGCAGCAAAGCTGTTGTTTTCAATAAAAAAGCCGGTGCTGGCCTGCACATGAACACCTCGACCATAAAAATCACCACATATTTGCTTTTCTTTATTGGTTCCATGTTTACCTACTAAAAACTCACTGGTTTTTACAGTTAAAACATTAATAAGATTATATGCCCAAACTCCATAGTTATTATTATAAAAATAGGAATGTTGAATATTAACTGGGTAAAGGTCATCATTAAATATATTTTTAACTTCAATTGCTTTATCAAAGCCATAGAACTCGCAACGTTCTAAATCCTGAGGCAAACAACCATCAGGGCCTATGGCACCATTGCAAATGCTCTCAACTTTAAAGCCTGCATCAATGGTATATATTGCTGATTGTTCAAAATTACCTGCATCGAATGTACAAGCTCTAAACTTAACCCCTCTCACATCCCACATACTTACAAATGTATGAAAAGGATTATCATCCAGATAATTTTCATCGTTTTTAAAGCTACAGCGTTTAAATGTGGCCGCATAGTCACTTTCGATACCAAATACTGGGTGTAGGTTTTTGTAAGATAATAAAGAAACTGCGCGGCGATTGTTCAAAAATGTTGAGTTTTCTGCATAAATGATACCTCCGGTTTTACTATAATCATCGGGTTTCCATAGCTGTACCGCTTCATGGGCATGTGAAATGGTAGCATTATATAATTCCAATTTCCCTTGAAACTCCTCCGTTTGGGGTTGAGAAATATCTCCCCAAACTTCTATTCCAGCCCATTTCTCGTTACATGCGTTAGTTATTGTTCCTCCGTCTACTATTAATTTTGCACCTGGTTCTACTACTATTTTTGTATTATTCATCATTAATACATGGGATGTAATAGTGAGTTCGGTCCCATTTTTTACTACCACATTGGTAGGTATAGTTTTAGTATAATTCCAAATAGTATTTTCACTAATCTCAATATCCTGAATAGGTTCTGGTAAACCTGAATAATAATTGCCTCTACCATCTGTTGAAATATAAAGCCTATTGGTACAATAATCGTATTCCAGATCAGTAACAACTGCTATGGGTAATCCATTTTGAAAACATTCCCATTCATTCATGTCAGCAGTACGGTAAAAAACCCCTACATCGGTTCCAATAAATAGATAATCTGAATCTAATGTTACTCGAATCATTTTTTTAACCGGAAGTGCAGGTAAGCCTTCGGAATAATCGTACCAGGTTTCACCACCGTCTGTTGAACGTAAAACTCTGAATTTCTCGTTTAATGGCAACGCCTGATTGGGCCATGGTTGGCGCATTACCCCACCTAGCCCTATCCACATATTGTTACTATTATCTAAATCGCAAATTATATCGTTTAAACTTTTGTAATACAACAAATTGGTAATATTGGAAATATCTCCATAAGTACTACCATCTGCATTGTATACAAGATTATTTCCCATATCATCCCAGGTATCACCATTGTTAGTGGATTTGACAAACTGGTTTATAGTACTACCACTAGTTGCACCATAATTAGATATAAAAATCGTATTTTGATTATTTATGGCAATAGCTCTCACTTTTTCTAATTCAGTTGGGGTACTTTTTACTACTACATTAACATTATCAGGGTCACTTTCGTCTGAAATGGCAAGTTCATTAACACTACCCATTAATATTTCATATGGGTTAAGCGGATTTATATAGAAACGAGAGCCTATAAAACTAGCAGAATGGGGATGGAGAGACTTAGAACTGGCAGTTGGATTTCCATCTTCATCAAATTCTATAATTCTTCTGTACATTCGAAGTTGATATTGGTAATAGTGTAGACCAAATGGTGTAATTGGATTTACTGAACAATCAGCGCCATCACCTCCACCAAATTTTGTCCATTCATCATTGAGATATTGAAAATTGTTTATATGAGTGGCTCCTGCAACTACAAAGTCACCATATCTATTATTTACACCTAAACCAAAATAATTGCCGATAGGTAAATAATTGCCATTTAAATTTGTCTCAGAAATACTTGATAGGTTATCTAAATCTATGACATATTTTGCAATACTACCATCGGTAGCAACTAATAACTCTTCTTCATTATTTGCATTAATGCCTAAAGATTCTATATCACGTATATCCACATGATCAGGATAATAATAATCAAATAGATTGGGAGTATTAACATTGAAAAACCATAAATGAACACTACCACTATATAAGATATTGGATTCTTCGGAATAATATATATTACATTTAGGGCTAAAAGCGTGAAGATCATCATCTGGATCGCTATTTCCTTTATCATCGACTAAATTTACTAAAAATGTCCAAGATATACCCAAATCTGTAGATTTATAAATAAGTCTTCCAATTCCATATGCATCTATCAACAAAAATGTTTTACCAGCTTTAGTTTTAGATATTCTAATTCTTTTAGCATCAGGTAACCCCAAACTACTAGTAGTGTTTTCCCAAATTCCATTTCTGAATGTATATAATATTGATCCATAATTGCCATATAGGCTTTTTGTGCCGATAAAAAGAGTTTCGTTTTTAACCTGAATGTCGTAATATTCAATTCCAGATGGAAGATCGAATGTGTTAACAACAGTAGTCCAGGTATTGCCGGAATCAGTGCTTTTAAAAATTTCTTTCTTGGTAAGTGCATATAGAGTTAAGCTTCCCTGTGTGCTGTTATCGTAATCGATAACTATTTTTACTACATATGGGTAAGTATCATTATCGAAATTTGTTTCTACCCAGTTTTCACCATTATCAATAGATTCAATAACTCCTATACCATATTTAACCCCTTGAAGCCCATCCCCAGTTGACGCATAAATATGATTTGGATCATATGGGTCTCTAATAAATTCAGTAGCTGATATATTAATTAGGTTTACGTCATCATCATTTACATTTTCCCAAGTATTACCAGTAGATCTTCTTTTCCATATACCACCATGATTTGATGAAATTAAAATGTCATCTGGATTACCTGGCTTGCAGGATAAACGATTAACCAAGCCCATATATTGTTGTGTATATTGTACTGGGCCAAGTTGTATCCAATTGGCTGGATCGCTTGCATTACATTCAAAATTATCACGGTAATCAATAGCAGCCTTCAGGTAGGTTTCGAAAGATAAATCACCATTTTCATCTACTGATAATCTGTCATTCCACCTGGAGTAAAAGCGATGGTAATTTTTTACTTCGATGGGAATACCATCTCTAACAAAATCAGGATATAAAGGTTGTAAGTATTGATCATATTGCTGTGGTATTGTTTTAAATGCATTTGCATCCTCCTCCAGAACACGCCAACTGTCAAGATTGTTTACTTGTGCTTTATTATCATTTATCGAATAAATAATAAAAACTGCTATGATTAATAATTTCCAGATATATTTGATTTTTGATTCCATTTTTCTTTAATTTTACATGTTAATTTTTTATTTAACTGTCGGGAGATATTGGTTGGCAAATGTGGTAAGATCGAATTATAAAATTCAAAATATTAGATGTTTGGATAGATGAAACGCTGCGAGTCGAAAAGCTGGTTTCATTTAAAAGAAGTTTGTTCGGAATATTTGTCAAAGGGAATGATTGCTCCGTTTAATCAATCCCTTATCTCTCGATAAATTTATTTTTTCCAATTAGAAATAAGTATTGTTTACTTCCATTGAAATTAGAATTCTGTATTAATATTATAGGTTTTTTAAATCTCAGGTACGAGTCATTTTCTAACGGATTAAAACCATTAAGAATAATCGAACAAAACCTTTGAGATTTATAGAGGAGATTTTTATTTGAATGCGAGATATTCATTTTAAGCGAAATTTAAGATTTGGTTTGCACCCCAAAGTTATAAATAATTTGTTAAAGTTTTATAATATAATTTAATTATTTCGATTATTGTTTCAGGGGGGGGGAGGGTAAAACATTGTATATCAATATTATAAAAATCACGAAATATTTAATTCCTTTTTCTTTTTAGGAATAAATCATTCATTTTCTTATACGCTGTGGCAAAAATTTAAGCTCTTTTGGTTTTTCTTGTTTCGGCTTTTTTAGCGTAAGAAAAAACCAAATGTGCTTAAATGTGGGTTGGCCTTTGCCTGGTTGCTAACGGTTGGGGCTATGGTGCGTGCCGTATTTATAATTACAATTTTTCTACTTACAAATACATTAACAAATGTAACGTAATATTCATGTTTACACAAATTGAGGCATGCACTATGAGCCCGTGTTGAACTAAACCTCCCCAAAGGGAGGTAGCTTTCGATTTAAATTCGTATT
>NZ_JABKCA010000111.1 GCF_013166655.1 Lentimicrobium sp. L6 | reverse complement strand
CTATTCTAATTCAGCTTGATAAGGCAGTCTGATTTGGTGCGAAACTTCAGTTATTGATACAATTGAACTTAAAATACTTTTCGATCTAATAATTAAACAAGCTTATGCCCAATTTTAAATGAATTGATCACAAAATCCCCACCTATAAACTTATAGGTGGGGATTTTCCCAATGTCACAAAAAACATGTTAAACATTAACTCATTCATTATTCCACTATAAATCGTTCAGATATTATATTTCCCATATTCTGAAAAGTCAGAAAATAAACCCCTGGTTTTAATTCATCTACAGGAATAAGAACTTGTCCTTTTTGCTCACTTTTAGAATAAACTTTAATCCCCGACAAGGAATAAACGCTCAGTTCACATTCTTCCTTAATATAAATAGAAATAAAATCACTAACAGGATTTGGATAGATTAAAGAGTTTGATTGACTAATGGTCTCAATTGAAGTATTTTGTTCTGTAGTAAACTGCCAGTTCACAGCATTAGGGTTCTCTACTCCTGTTTCTGATTGCGCTACCGGAACTACTTTCCAATAATAGATAGTTTCAGGAGAAAAGTCCTCTGTACTTGGATTAATCGAATAATTGTCTTCACCTGCCTGATATTCCACAAACGCTAATAGCTCTTCCTCACCTAAATTTGTATCTGTACCAAAATATACCTTAAAACCAAAAGGCTCCGAATAGCCTGTTTCTAAACTAAAAGACCACATCAAAGTCTCTAAATCTATAGCTACAGCCAACTCACCATCTACTGGACTTACGCATTCTGCTAGATTAGGGAAGTCGTATACAGAACTTTCAGTGGCAAATGTCCAAACCTCTACCCCTTCAGCTTCCTGGCCATCCTCATCAATTGTTATTGGAATAACTTTCCAAAAATAATCCATATCATATTCTAGATCTAGAATATCTGAAATGTTGATATAGTAATTGTCCTGTTCTTCTTCAAAATCAATCCAATAATACGGGAGTCCACTAAAATCATCCGAATCATTAAGAAACACTTTGAATCCTGCTGGAATAGCAAATAAACCATCATCGAGATAATCCCATGAAAGGGCAACCTGTGTAATTGAAACATCAGTACTTAAGTCGGCAGGATTTGGATTGACAGCTGTTGTTGGCAGTAGCTCAGCCAATTCATCAGCTCCTAAATCTGGATTTACCAGACTTCGTTCTTGTCCTTCAATATCCTCGGTGATAGATATTGGATTATCAATAGGAATAGCATTTTCACGAACCAATACATCTGAGTTATTCACATACAAATACAAATCATCAATAAAGCTAACCTGTCCAGTAAAAGCTATTTGATCGAAGTCTACGACTAAGGCTTGATAATCTTCCAAAGTTTCTCCAATTAAAGGCGAACTACTACTGTAGGCATAGAAAATAGGATGGCTTTCAGATGGTTCATCACTAAAATATAAGTTATTAGAAGTCTCATTTGTGATATTGACCAATGTGGTGGTACTTTTATAAAACGCCGTTGCCAGCCCTGTGGATGGAGATGTGAGTGATGTTAAATTAATAAGGATATTATTCTTTAAAGTTACAGGTTCGTCATCATTATTCACAAACAAAGCAGCGGAGGAATTCTCACTGTTTGTTGCTGTATAATCTAATTGCACTGAATTATACAAGACAAAGGCCTCATTAAAACTTCGAAGTTCTATACCTCTCGCTGCTGGCGAACCAGACAAAGAAGATGCAGGAGCTGCAATATCAGAAACCATATTATTATAGATAGTTGCTGTAATATCGGTTCCAAAAAGCATAATCCCGGTAGCTGTATTCGATCCTCCCCCTGTTGCACTGATGTTATTTATGATATTATTATATATAAGGTGTTCAGATTTACGGGCATTCAAATAAAAACCAAAGATACTGGTGATAGCAGAATGATGATTATCAATAATATTATCGTGAATTTCAAATGGTTCTGTCAACAATTCATTGGGCAAGCTACTCGTTGTTGCAATGGCTGCTGGTGCAGTACTGCCAGTACCAATTCTCTCCAAATCTATAATTTGGGTATGATGTACTTTTGCGCCATTTTGCCCTTTCAAATAAACTCCACATAAAGAAATATCTGAAATCAAACTTATTCCGTCATCTATCGCTCCTACTTCATTATCAAAGCCCATGAAACTAACATCCCCTGTTCCAGAATCAAAATTATAAGCTATAATGCAGTTCTGAACCGTATTATTAAAGAATTTATTATCAGCATGAATCCCTTCAGAAAATGTGGGTTCTTCTTCTGTTAGCACATTTATCCCTATGGTTTGATTGCTATTGGTTTTGTTTAAATTGATATCTAAATTCTGAAATACATTATGTTGACAAGCATTATTAATTGATGCATTACTTAGAAACAAGCCATATTCAAGGAGCCCATTTTCGGTACTAATAGCTATCCCATCAATGGTCATATAATCGGTTCCTAAAAGAGTAATACCCGCCTCAGCATCAGCTATTGTTCCTTCGATATTTAGAATAGGCTTTGCTCCTGTTTGATTCCACTGAATATTGATTGGGTTCCCTGAGCTTCCACTACCGCTAATAATAAGTGGAGAATGATTAAACACTAGATCTCCACTCATTTCAAAAGTAATACCTCCTGCATTTACTTCATAAAGATTTAACGAATCTACAACAGACTGGAAATCAGGGTAGTTTTCAGATGGTACATTTCGAGTTCCCGATAGTTGCGCTATCAACAAGTGACTAGATATCAATATAATAATGGTAGTAGCTAATAGTTTTTTCATAGCATTAGTGTTTTTTTTAATAGTTTTAAATATGTTCTTGACAAAATTAAATCAATTTCTAAAGATAAAAAATGATTACTATAATTCATATCAGATAAAACTAGGCTCCACAAATTAAAAAGTAGTACAAATAAGATCAATAAATGAATTAAAAAGAGGATTCCATAAAATAAATCAACACTCTTTATTTTAACTTAGTTTAAAACCTTTTATCGTTTTTATTAAACCCTCCCAGATAAATTTAGCAATAGATTTGAGACTATTATTCCTTTCCCTCTTCTTATTTCTGATAGCAAGATCGCATCATTCGATTTGATATTTAGCATTATTTCAAATTCATCACCAAAAAAACAAGTTGAATTTATCAGCTCTTTTTCACCCTATTTTTACCGCAAACGTTTGAAAAAATCACACCGTATAATTATTCATAGTTTATTAACAAAATATCCATCTTTTCTTGATAAGAAATTCATTTTTTTACGAAGCCCTCTTTTTGAAAAACTTATATTTGCAGCTTAAAACCATTCTAAATTATTTAACAAATAAAAATTAGTATTATGCAAAATTTCAGGTTCACAGCTCTTGAAAAAACGCTTGACAGAAAGCTCGTCCATTATGAAATGCCAAAGAACAAACCTTCTGAGTATTACGGGGAAATGACTTTCAATATGTCAGCTATGAAGGAATACTTGACCGTTGAGGCTTTTGGCAAAGTTAAAAGCGCTATTGAAGAGGGCTTAAAAATTGACAGAAAAGTTGCAGATCAGATTGCCGCTTCTATGAAAGCATGGGCATCATCGAAAGGGGCCACCCACTACACTCACTGGTTTCATCCATTAACTGGTTCTACTGCTGAAAAACACGATGCTTTTGTTAATCCTGAGGGAGAAGGCAAAGCCATCGAGAATTTCAGAGGTAATGAACTGGTTCAACAGGAACCCGATGCCAGTAGCTTTCCTCATGGGGGAATTAGAAACACTTTTGAAGCCAGAGGATATACCGCTTGGGATCCAACAAGTCCTGCATTTATCCTTGGAACGACACTTTGTATCCCTACTATCTTTGTATCCTACACTGGAGAAGCCTTAGATTATAAGACTCCTCTATTGAAGTCATCAAGCGCTCTTGACAATGCAGCAACAGCTGTTTGTAAAATGTTTGATAAAAATGTGAATAAAGTATATGCTACTCTCGGTTGGGAGCAAGAATATTTCTTGGTAGACTCTGCTTTACACACCGCTCGCCCCGACCTTGTTTTAACAGGTCGTACCCTATTTGGCCATTCAAGTGCTAAAGACCAACAACTTTCTGATCACTATTTTGGAGTTATTCCTGAAAGAGTGAAAGAATTTATGAAAGAGTATGAGATAGAAGCCCACAGATTGGGAATCCCTGTAAAAACTCGTCATAATGAGGTAGCACCAAATCAGTTTGAAGTAGCTCCTGTATATGAAGAAGTAAACCTAGCCGTTGACCATAATCAATTGATTATGCATGTGATTGAAACAGTGGCTAAGAAACATGATTTTGTAGCCCTATTCCACGAAAAACCTTATGCCAATGTTAATGGTTCAGGAAAGCATAATAACTATTCATTAGCTACAAGCACGGGTAAGAATCTATTTGCTCCCGGAAAGAACAGTAAAGAAAACCTACAGTTCATTGCCTATATGGTGAACATGATCAAAGCAGTAAACGATCATGAAGCCTTATTAAGATCTAGCATCTCTAGTTCTGGCAACGATCATCGTTTGGGTGGTCATGAAGCGCCTCCTGCTGTTATCAGTGTGTTTATTGGCTCTCAATTAACAAAAATGCTAGACAAAATAGAAGCTAGTACTACTAGTGCTGGAATGTCTGATGATCTTTTAGAAGCATTAAATATTGATGTGCCTAAGATACCTGAAATTCTATTAGACAATACAGATCGTAACAGAACCTCCCCTTTTGCTTTCACAGGAAACAAATTTGAATTTAGAGCTGTGGGTTCCAATGCCAATTGTGCTAAGCCTATGATTGCACTAAACACCATCCTTACCGACCAACTCGTCACCTTTAAAAAAGACATGGATGCTTCAATGGCAAATGGCATTTCTTTTGAAGATGCCTTATTCCAAGTGATTAAAGAGTATATTATTGATAGCAAAAGAATTCGTTTTGAAGGCAATAATTATAGCGACGAATGGTTAGCAGAAGCCGAAAAAAGAGGATTGAGTAATATTAAAACAACACCTTTAACTTTAGATACTTACATCGACGAAAAAACAATAAGCTTATTTGAGCGCAATAATGTGATGACCAAAAGAGAATTGGAAGCACGCAGATTGATTCGTTTAGAAAAGTATACTAAAAACATTCAAATTGAATCCAGAATTTTAGGAGATATGGCTACTAATCATATCATTCCCATTGCCATTAGATATCAGAATACCTTGATAGAAAATGTAAGAGGATTAAAAGAAATCTTAGATCTTCAAACATATGGTAAGGTTTCTAAGAATGAGCTTGATATCATCACTCATATTTCACATCATATTTCTGAAATTAAGAAAAATGTTGATTTTATGATTAATGAACGTAAGATAGCCAATAAGCTTGAGGGAGAGCATGATATGGCTGTAGCTTATGATACTAAAGTTCGTCCATATTTAGATATTATTCGCCGTCATGTTGATAAACTTGAGTTATTGGTGGATGATCAGTTATGGCCATTGCCAAAATATCGTGAACTATTATTTGTGAAATAGTCTTTATAAGAATTCATCTATAATTAGAGTTTTATTTGTAATATTGTCTTCAATTTTATAAATAAAACTCTTTTTTTATGTCTCAAAAATATGTTTGTCCAAAGTGCGGAAATACTAGCTTCGAAACCGATGAAATAAGAACAACCGGAGGAAGGTTCTCAAAAATATTCGATGTGCAAAATAAGAAATTCACCGCTGTAACTTGCACACAATGTAAGTATACAGAATTATACAAAGGTTCAACAAGTACCATTGGTAATGTATTCGACTTCTTTACTAACTAAGGCTTTGAAAAGCTAACAAGCTCACTCCTTCTTAAAAATCTAATAATCCAAAAAATGAGAAAATATTTATTTCTTTTAATGATATCTTTTAGTTTAACGAGCATTGCTCAGGTCACTACAACTAAAGTAACACCACTTGAAGACTTCTCAGCTTCCAATGGTACCGTTTATGCTTTACCTAAAGCCAGTTTTAGAATAGACGTTTGGGTAGAGAAAGCTGAACATATTAAAGGCCCCTATGCTATTTATGCTAAGAAATTATTGGGATTAGAAACCATTATCGATTATAACTCTAAATCCTATTCTATAAAAAATGTAGCTATTGACGCTGAAATCATTGCCGACCCAGAGCAATTATACTTCGTCAATTTGGGTGAGAATTCAGAGAAGTCTGATAATATCAAATACCTGCAAATGAACGAATCTGGTTTATTCGGTGGAGTCACAGCAACTGCGCAAACTGCTGCCATTGAAAATCAAAATATTCTGATTGAAGAAATCATCAAAGGAAACAAGGATTTCAGATATTTCGCCGATGCCAATCTGATTGAAAAAACCGATACCATCATTAGAAGAGTGGATATTGACACTTCGCATATCGAAAAAGCCATTATCAAAAAATATAGTGTGGAAAAAGACATGTTGCAAAGAGCCCAAGATGCTGCAACTACTTTAATGGAAATCAGAAAGAATAGATTTGAATTGATTTCTGGTTATCAAGAAGTTGCATATAGTGCTGGAACTATGGAAATCATGAATGGCGAGCTTAAACAGATGGAGGATGATTATTTGGCACTATTTGCAGGTAAAACAGTGCTTACAGATGAACATTATGTATTCTATTATTCTCCAACTACCGACCAACCTAATATTATAGCTCCGGTTTTTAAATTCTCTGAACAATCTGGTGTTGATTATCTTTCTGCTAGTGGCGGTGAAAAGATTTCCTTAGCTATTAAAAGCAATGGTTTAGCGGAAAACATGAATGATATCAATACCAATTCTGCGGTTGATGGAATAGTATATCGTTTCCCAGAAACAGCTGAAGTTTGGGTAAAATATGGTTCAAAAGAGTTCGACAAGCAATTAATGGCGATTCCACAGTTTGGGAAATTACAGAAGTTACATTTTAACCAAAATGTGATGGAGTTACATCCTACTACTGGTGGGCTAAAACTATTGGAAGTTAGGAAATAGATTGGAGATTGAAGATTGAAGCATGAAGCATGAAGTTTGAAGTTTGAAACACTAGGCTTGAGGCCTTTATAATGAATTTTAGGCTTTCTTTGAATCCAACTTTTTAACTATTAGCTATTAACATTAACTCATACACATGAGCGCATCTACCAAAACACTAAAGGTTTATAAATCATCGGCAGGAAGCGGTAAAACCACTACCCTAACCTTGGAGTATCTCAAACTTACATTAGGGAAACCAGAGGCATATAAGCATATTTTAGCGCTTACTTTTACCAATAAGGCTGCTCAAGAAATGAAAGAGCGAATTCTCGAATTTCTCGGACAACTCATTCAACTCAAATTACAAAAAGACGATCCTTATTTTCTGGAAACCCTCCTCCAGGAAATTCCAAAATACAAAACGGCTCTCGATAGCAAAGGAATACTCGAAGCCAGAAGAATGATACAAAACGATTCTTTGATTCTTCATAAAAACCTCATTCACAATTACTCTGAGTATGCGGTGAGTACTTTAGATAGCTTCACCAATAGAATTATTCGCTCCTTTAGCCACGATTTAGGTTTGAGTTTCAATTATCAAGTGGAACTTAATGCCGATCAAATGTTGAAGGATGCGGTGGAGGAATTGGTGAGTAGAATTGATAATAAAGAAGAACTCATCACTAAAATATTAACGTGCTATAGTCAGCAAAAGATTGACAATGAGCGAAGTAGAAATATTGTAAACGATTTAAAAGACAGAGCAAGGTCCTTATTAAATGATGTGGAGGAGGAATTCCTTAAACCGCTTAGAGAGTTAGATTTAGAAGAAATGTCTTCCATACAAAAACAATTGGAAGCACAAGTAAAAGAGTTTGAAAAACAGTTGCAGAACTTTGGGCAAGAGTTCATCGATTTATGCAAGAGAAATGCTATTTTGCCCAGTATGTTTTTTCAAGGAGCCAAAAGTATTTATCCTTATTTTAAAAGGTTTACTGAGAAAGATTATAAATCTCTAGAGCCTAATTCTTATGTCATTAAGATGATAGAAGAAGACAAGTGGACGGCTGGAAAGGTAAGCCCTGCAGACAAAACCAATATAGAATCACAAGGAGAAGAAATAAAAGCAATTTATCGAAAAACGCAGGCCTTTATAGAAGACTATAGGTCTGATTATATCTTGAAAAAAGAAGTATTTGCTGGCATCTACCCTTTTATGGTATTGATGGAATTAGAAAAAATCATAAATCAGATGAAAGTGGATCAGCAAATGATTCATATTTCCGATTTCAATAAAATCATCTCTGAGAAAATCGCCAACGAATCAGCTCCCTATATCTTTGAAAGAATTGGAAATAAATATCAACACTTTTTACTTGACGAATTTCAGGATACTTCTGTTATTCAATGGCATAACCTTTTACCATTAGTAGAGAACTCACTTTCTGAGAATCATTTCAACTTGATAGTTGGAGATGCCAAACAGTCCATTTACCGCTGGCGCGGTAGTGATGTGGAGCAATTTAGTCATTTCCCTAAGCTAACCAATATTGGAAGTGATCCTTTTATGGCAGATAGGGAACAACAATTATATCGAGCCTATGAAGAGATTCACCTGACTACTAATTATAGAACAGGAGAAAATATTGTGCAATTCAATAATAAACTCTTTCAATTTATCATCGATAGAGAATTTCTACCAAAATCACAAGCTAGTGTTTATGCTGATTTAATTCAGAATCCTCAAAGCAAAAAAGACCTGCCTTCTTCCGTAGAAATTCACCAGATGGATATCAAAGAAATTGCAGGAACTGAGAATAAAAACCTTCTTTATATTGAGCGTACTTATGAGATCATTCAACAATGTTTAGAGCAAGGATTTCAATTGAAAGATATCGTGGTCTTGGCTCGAAAAAATGACTTTCTAATACAGGTAGCCCATTATCTTCTAAGCAAAGGCGTCAATGTGATTTCCTCAGAATCCCTGCATGTAGACACCTCACCACAAGTACAATTTTTAGTAAGTGTAATCCAATATCTCTATCAACCCAAAGAATCTCTTTATCAATCTGAGATATTAAAGTATCTGTTTAGACAGGGATACATAAACAGTACTTATTCTGATTGTTTAATGAATCTTGATTCTTCAAAAGAACTTCAAGATTTATGGATAGCATTAGAAATTAATTTAGATAAAGAAGAACTATTAAAACTAGAAGCCTATGAGGCTTTGGAACAAATTTGTGATATTTTCAGGATGGATAAAAATAATGCACTCCTTCATTTTTTCTTAGAAGCAGCCTTTATTTTCACTCAAGATAACCATCAGTCTTTGGCAGATTTCAATGAGTGGTGGACCATCAATGCCTACGATTATAAACTGGAAGTTCCTGAAGAATGGGATGCCGTAAAACTGATGAGTTTTCATAAGTCAAAAGGATTGGAATTCCCTGTGGTGATCAATCATTTTGCTCAAGCTCATTTACGTTCCAGACCCGGACAAGAAATCTGGTTAAATCCAGAGTTTAAAGACTTCCCTCAACTTAAAAGCTTTCCTTTTAAACTGTCAAGTCTTGAAGGCACCCAATTTGAGTCTTTTAAAACCATAGAAGACGATTTAGGCAAACTCGATGAGCTGAATATATTTTATGTGGCTATGACTCGACCAGAACAAAAACTCTATTTATTGGTGGATAAATATGAAGTTCCAAAAAAATCAAAATCTACTTCTAATCTTTTTAAATTCGACCAGATTTTAGATGAGTTTATTTTGCAATCGGAAGCCAAACAATTAGAGGAGAACGTCTTTGTCTTTGGAGATGACACAGTTAAGAAACAAGAAAAAAAACATGCAGAATCCATGGATTCTACTTCTGTAAGCATGACATCTCAAACCAATGCAGATTGGCGAAACAGTATCTCATTAGCACTAGATACTGAAGAGGAGAATACCGCGCTTTCTTCGGCACAATGGGGACAAAAAGTACATGCTGTTTTATCAGAAATACAGTCGGAGGAGGATATTGATTTTATATTGTCTAGAATGGTATATAAATCGTGGATAGCAGCTGAAGAAAGAGATGAAATAGAAGCCATAGTAAAACGAGTAATTGAGCATCCTCTCCTTCAGGAATTCTATCATAAAGGTTTAGCTAATTATTCAGAACGAGAATTATATAGTTCCGAAGGAAAAAAATATCGTCCTGATAAAATGATCGAACTAGAAGAGCAGTTTATCATCATTGATTATAAGACAGGTAAAAAACAGAAAAAAGACGAAAATCAAGTTCTCAATTATTGCCAATTAGTAGAAAAATATTCTGGGAAACCAAGCAAGGGATTATTAGTTTATATTCATGATGAGGTTGAAGTTAAGGTAGTTAACAACTAAGAGTTAAAAATTAACAACCAATTTTATTTCAAAACAAAATGCTAAGAAACAAGACTATTCCAAGCACAATCCTATTTTTGCATCATGTTAAGTATTATTGAAGAGTTTTATGAAAATCAGCAAGAACCTAGTAAATCTTGCTTTTTGAGTCTTAGAAAAATTATTCTTGATTTTGATCCAAATATTAAAGAAACTTGGAAATATCAAATCCCTTTCTTTTTGGATATACCGGCGTTATTGTGCCAGTCATACCGACGTTATTGTGCCAGTGTGAA
>NZ_JABKCA010000110.1 GCF_013166655.1 Lentimicrobium sp. L6 | reverse complement strand
TTTAAGTGGCACCCATGAGACCGAAATGGCTGGCATGGTCAGACCGAAATAGCCAGCGAGCTCACTGAAAGTAATTAACACAGATAACAAGCCATAATCAGCTCTGTCGATCACTATTAAAAAAAAGATCTGTAAAATGAGAAGAATTGGTGGTTCGCCTTTCAGTTTATTAAAATTGGAGGCTATTCTTAAGAGTAAACATACAATGTGAGTTTACGCTATACACCATGATTTTAATATTGTAGATCAGAATATTTTTCCTTATATTTGTGTGTAAATGAACAATAAAAACTACATATAAATAAAATCCATACCCTATAAAACCAAACTCAAATAATCTAATTCATCATTCCATAAATCATTATTAAAGTGAAAACAAGTAAAGAGGCACGGAAAACTAGTTTTACTGAAATGGCTTTAAAGCCATTCAGCCTAAACTTTATGGATCCAGAATTAGAAAAAAGATTTAGAGAAAGGTACTTTCTGAATAGTATTGCTGTATTCAGAATATCTCTTTTCACCGTTATTCTGTTATATGCTGCTTTTGGTTTGTTAGATTATTCTTTAGCAGAGAGCTACCACAAAGAGTTTTACACCATCAGATTTCTGATCGTCATCCCCTTTCTCATACTGATGTTTATTTCTTCCTGTTTTTCATTTTTTTCACGGATTTGGCAATTGATAGGCTCATTGGGTTTATTAATAGCAGGTACTGGAATCATATATATGCTACTCAGAAATCCCAACAATATTTATTATTATGGAGGTATGTTTTTAATATTTATGGGAGGTTATTTTTTTATCAAACTTCGGTTTTTCTCCGCAGTAATATCTGGCATCAGCCTTATTCTTATCTATAACATTGGAACTATAGCCTTTTACGAATTCCTTGACATCCAAAATATATATTGGATTGCTGCAAATGCCTTTTTTATCGCTGCCAATATCATCTGTATTATTGGCCTTTATAGTATTGAACGATTGGAAAGAGTCGATTTCTTTCAAAAACAATTATTACACGATAAGCAAATTGAAATTGTATTAATAAATGAAGGGTTAGAGGAACAAGTAAGAATTAGAACGCAAGAGTTGGATAAAAGAAATGAGAAACTTCAGGAAGAAATTCAAGCCCGTGAAGTTATTGAACAAAAGCTGATCATTTCAAAAGATAAAGCCGAGGAGAGTGATCGATTAAAAACTGCTTTCTTAGCCAATATGAGCCACGAAATCAGAACCCCCATGAATGGTATTCTAGGTTTTACTGAGTTATTAAAAGAGCCAGAACTTACAGGTCAGGAAAAAGACAAATACATAGAAATCATTCAAAAAAGTGGTGATAGAATGCTAAATACCGTCAATGATATTATTGAGGTTTCTAAAATAGAAACCGGTCTTTTAAAAGCGGTCTATGGAAATACTTCCATTAATAAAGTTTTAGAGGAACTTCATGAGTTTTTCGAATTAGAAGTCAATAATAAAGGAATGAAACTAGAGTTTCATGCTGATTTGAAAGACGAGGATTCTTTTGTCAAAACGGATAACTCCATGTTGGTATCTATTATAACTAACCTAGTAAAAAACGCCATCAAATATTCGGAAAACGGCATCATTAAATTTGGTTACCAACAAAAAAGCGACAGCTTATTATTCTTTGTGAAGGATGAAGGAATAGGAATTTCCAAGGAAAAACAAGACAGCATATTCAATCGATTTACACAAGAGAAACAAGACAAAAGTAAAGTAGTCGAGGGTTCTGGTCTAGGCTTATCCATATCAAAGGCATATATAGAATTACTTGGGGGTAAAATATGGGTGGAATCTGAATTAGGAAAAGGAAGTTGCTTTTGCTTTAGTCATCCCCATGACAAAGCAAGAAATGACAAAGAACCTATAAATAAGAAGAGCGCACATCCTACATTAAACTTCAAAGGAAAATCACTATTGATTACTGAAGATGAAGACTATGTTTTTGCGTTTTTAAATCAAGTGCTGCTAAAATCTGAAATCGAAATCACATGGGCTCAAAATGGCCAGGAAGCTATTGATGCTTGTGTGGATAAAAAGCATTTTGATGCCATTCTGATGGACATCAATATGCCAGTAATGGATGGCTATGAAGCCACAAAAACCATAAAAAAGCAATTCCCCAATATCCCTATTATCGCTCAAACTGCATTTGCCATTAAAGGCGATAAAGAAAAAATAATTGCTGCAGGTTGCGACGATTACCTTTCCAAACCTATTGATATTGATTTATTAATGAGGACACTAACAAAACATATATAAACCTTATTTGTTAATCCTTTGCCAAGTTCAAAATCCTTTGATCTTTTTGTATAAATTCGTTAGCTAAAACTATTACATATGAAAAAGAACGTTGGAAATATCGATAAAATATTACGAATTATTATTGGAGTATTGTTACTCGCTGCTGGATACCAATATGAATGCTGGTTGGGGCTGATTGGAATTGTGCCTATAGTAACCGCATTTGTCAATGTATGTCCACTATATTTGCCGTTTGGTATTAGTACTCGGAAGAAGGAATAACAAACCCTGTCGAAATCTATACAAAGAGACTAACATAATAATATCTTTATTCAAGTATTATTGAGACCAGTCTAAAAGGTTTACTAGGTCTAAAATTCCAAGATATTTTTTGAGGTCGGTAGATAAATACATAGTAGGGATCATTTTTTAAATTTTTAGATTTCTCCTCCCTCTGGTCGTCGAAAAGACACTGATTCATAGGATTAAGGCAAAGGCAGCTAAGAGAGTCCCCCAGTTGGTGGAGGTGATTCTATTGTTGGAGGCTTGCTCATTTTATTGGCTGCTGCAGTAGCCTATGGATATACCAAGTGAAAAAAACAGGCTCCAGAATATTAGACTAAAAAGTAAAATCACCTTAAACATTTAATACCATTTAAAAACCATATTGATTGATATAAATCGTTTATATTTCTTTTTCTTTTCAAAAGAAATGATTTAGTTCGTGGATTTATATCGATTACTAATCGAAATGCTCCTTAAAATACTTTCAGTTTTTAAGTCGCTTTGATTATGTATCAGCATTTACTCCCGAAACTAATTCGTGACAAGCTATTGTAACGAGCAAAATGGCTTAAGGCGCATTTTGACGTACAGTTGGTCTAACAATAAAGACCTCATGATTGCTAAAGCAATTCCATAGCTGTGGCTATGCAAAAAATTTATTTTTCAATTAAGGAAAATAGTATTCCATTTATTTATCCATCATACGTATATTTAATTGGTATAACCAAAAAAAGCATGAGGAAAACCTCATGCTTTTTTTATACTTCAATCATAATCAATTATCTACTTCTCCTCTTCCAATGGTTCAAATGAATCTGAACTATTGCTTTCCACTTTAACCTCATCAGTACCCGTTTTAATCACTCTAAACTCTGTTCTTCTATTGAGCTGATGTGCTTCTTCACTACAATTTACTTTCACATTGCCTTCGCATTCGCAGTCATTTAGTAATTTATATTCTCCATATCCTTTGCCATAAATACGCTCTGGATTAGTGATTCTCTCTTTAGTGTATTGAGCAGAAGCTTTGGCTCTATTATCTGATAGCCATTCATTATAAGATTTGCTTCCTCTACAATCTGTATGTGAACCCAATTCTACTACTAGACTATCATATTTGTTCATCACTTCTACAATTTTATCTAATTCTATTGCAGCATCAGGTCTGATATTAAACTTATCGAAATCGAAGTATATTGGATTGATTTGAACAATCTCAGCTAAAACCACAATGTCTTTTCTTAGTATTAAATCTACAATTATCGCATCCTCCTCAGTATAAGTATCAGCAGTATTTTGCCCATCGAAATAAGTGGGTTTCTGCCCTCTTAAACTATAATTCTTGTCTGCTTCTACTATAAATAGATATCCTCCGATACTATCAGATTGAGCAGACTCTTTAAGTTCACCCTCCTCAGAAAATAGACTTACTAAAGCATTAGGAATGGTATCTCCCGTTTGAGTTAGTGTTGTTCCTTTTAAAATCTTTTGACAATGCAATGGATAGAGCAGTTCAAATGCATAAATATCATCATCGCCATCTCCTCCATCCCTATTAGAAGAAAAATATCCTGAAGTCCCTAAACTATCCAAAACAATGGCAAAGTCATCTTTATTGGTATTTATCGGAAAACCAAGGTTTTTGATTCCACATTGGAATCCATTATTACCGATATGTCCATAAAATAAATCGAGACCCCCTAAACCTGACAATCCATCTGAAGCAAAAAACAAGATTCCACTTCTATGGATAAAAGGAAACATCTCATTGGCCTCTGTATTCACTTGTTCTCCTAAGTTAATAGGTTCTCCATAAGAACCATCCGTATTTATTTTCACTTTATAAATATCAACCCCACCAAAACCTCCTGGCATATCCGAAGCAAAATACATCCACTCTCCATTTTCAGTAATGCTGGCATGCCCCATAGAATATTCTGGTGAATTGTACGGAAAAGCTTCCAAGTCAGACCAATTACCATCCTCATCTATATCTGAACTAAATAATTTCAATTTCACGGCCCCATCAACACTTTTCTCACCATAATTATTTCTCGTTAAATACATTTTGGTTTGGTTCGAATTAAAAGCCACTGGCCCATCATGATATTTCTTATCTAATTTTCTAGAGAAGTTGGAAACGCTGGTCCATTGTTCTCCTCCCTCTTCTTTTGCTACTTCGTATAAGCTTAAATAAGGTAATTCGTTCCAATTCCATTCTCTTTGTATGCTTTGCATCTTTTTTCGGGTTGAAGCAAAAAGTATAGACTCTTGGAAATATACGGCACCAAATTCCTGATGTTCGGTATTAAAAGGAAGATGTTCAATTATAAATTGCCCTTTATCCTCTAAGAAGGAAGAATAGTCATCATTTTCTAAAAAGCTGATGACTCGTTTGTCATTCGGCGATTGTAAAGAAAATAGTTCCATCCAATTCTTTGCCTCATCATATTTCTGATTGATTTCAAGAAGTGAAGCATATAGAAATAAATCTTCGGCTTTAGAACTATCAATAGTTACGATCTCAGAAAACAACTCTTCTGCCTTCTGATAATCCTCTATTTTAGAATAACTAATAGCTAAGTTCCTCAGCGTATTTAAACTTCTATCTCCAGACTCCTTGTATTTTTCAATAGCTTTATTAAATGAAAAGTTATCGAAATAATCATTTGCCTTTTTTAGTTTTATATGGTCAGTATCTTGCGCAATGGAAACCAAAACGATTCCCAAAAATGCGATGCTTAAATATATCCTTCTTACCATGATATTTTATTATTTAATTTCTTCAGTATTTTACATTCGTACTTTAGTTTACCTTTCTACTTCCTTAAAAATTAGAAATAACGTGGTGAACTGATTTTACCTTTATCCTTGAATATAAAATCATATCGCAACATGATTTCATGTGAACCATCATTATATTTTGATGTGGTATTGGCATAAGACCAATCGAATGAATATCCCACAGAAAGCTGCTTTGTAATGTTAATTCCTGCAAGTCCACCAACAGCATCTCCAGTTCTAAACATGGGACCCACCCAAATAACATCATTGATATAAAACAGCGCTGTTAAATCCATTTCAATTGGAGCACCTTCCGATACTTTTATGTAGGTGGTTGGTTTTAGTTTAATTCTACCATCGCTTGTTAATGAGAATATAGCCCCAGCAATAAAGAAATAATGTCGTTCATTTCCTTTGACTCCTCCATAGGTAGTATTGGTAAAAAAGTCATTCTTTATTAACCTAGGAACAGATAAGCCTGCATAAAACTTCGGAGTATAATAGTATAATCCAAATCCAAAAATAGGTAACAAGTCACTGGTATAATCCGATTGAAATACGGGGTCGTTCTCTTCTGTGGTATGTATCCTACTTAAATCATTTGATAGAAAGCTCAATCCACTTTTTAATCCAAATGATAGTTTAGCATTTTCTCCTACTTTAATTCTAAAAGCATAATCAATACTAAATGAAGTTTGTTGAGTAGGCCCAATCTGATCATTAACTACAGTTAATCCCAATCCAATATTCTCATGGAAAACAGGAGAATGTGCTGTAAAGGTTTGTGTCTTTGGAGCACCAGGAAAACCCACCCACATGGAACGATGCAAACCAGTCATGGTCAAAGCATCACGAGTTCCTGCATAAGCAGGATTAATGGATAAAGTATTGAAAGAGTAATGTGTATACATAGCTTCTTGCTGTGCCTTCACATCTACGAGTAACAAGAGTAAAACTCCTAATATTAATATTTTTTTCATATCTATATTTTTAATATTGAATACTCACAAGCAAGCTTGCAAATTCCATCAACAGAAATTATCTGCTTAAATAAATATATCCCCTAATTGCTTTAGTTCCATCATGTAAATCAATTACATAGAAGTAGGTTCCAACCGCTAATTCGTCACCACCTACTGTAATTCCAAATTGATTTTTTCCACTCCAAGAATTATCATAACCTCCTTCGGCTTCAAATACTATATTTCCCCATCTATTAAAGATGGTGATAATGGCATTAGGATAATTTTCAATTCCTTGAATCACAAAGTAGTCGTTGATTCCGTCATCATTTGGTGAAAAACCATTAGGAATATCGAGTGGAAGTTCTCTTGGCTCTGGCAATACAGAATCTTCATTATTTGAATGGTCTGTATCTATTTCATTTCCTATAACAGTAGCAATATTTTCATAATCACCACTTTCAAGAACTGTAACAATAATATCGATAGAAACCATTTGATCAATCTCAAGTTCTCCAATAAACCATACTCCAGTGACATGATTATAATTTCCATCACTATTATCCGATACATATTCATAACCTGATAGTAACTCATCTAAAACAACCACATTTGTTGCTGTAGATGGTCCATAATTGATTAGCTCAATGGTAAATATAATATCATTGCCAAATATTGGACTCATATTATTTGCGCTTTTCTCAATGGATAAGTCTATGAATAATTCTTCATCTTCAATTTCAGGATCTGTTGCAATAGTTCCAGTATTGTTACCAATATTATTATCATCCTCATTTCCTGTTACTATAGCAGTATTCTCATAATCACCACTTACATTTACTAAGCAAATAATATTCAGGCTTATACCTTCACCATTATTTAAATCACCTATTATCCAAAGTCCTGTGCTAGGTGAAAATGAGCCACCCCCATCATCAGACACATAAGTATATCCTGATGGCAAGTTCTCTGTTACCATAACTCCAGTTGCATTATCTGGTCCATTATTGATTACATTTAAGGTAAAGTTAATTTCATCTCCCACATATGGTGTAGCATCATTCACTAACTTTTCAATCGCTAAATCTGCAATCACAATTGGATTCGGTTCTGTACTGACGTCATCTTCATTATTATCCAAATATATTTCTTCTTCCAAACCTGAAACTGAAGCTGTATTCGTATAATCTCCAGAAGCATTTACCGTACATATAATTTCTAAACTCTCGTTTGCCCCATTTGCTAAATTTCCAATGGTCCAAATTCCGGTAGTTGAAATATAAGCTCCTCCTCCATTATCTGAAATATAAGAATAGCCTGTAGGAAGATTATCAATCACTTCTACTCCTGTTGCATCATCGGGTCCATTATTAATTACATTCAAGGTAAAGGTGATTTCTTCTCCAATATTTGGACTAGCATTATTCACCAACTTTTCAATGGATAAATCTATAATGACTGTTGCAATAGGATTTGTGCTAGCCTCATCTTCATTATTTTCCAAATCGAAATCTTCTTCATTACCTGAAATAGAAGCTGTATTGGTATAATTTCCGGAAGCATTTACGGTACATATAATTTCTAAACTCTCATCTGCTCCATTTGCTAAGTTTCCAATGGTCCAAATTCCGGTAGTGGAAATATATGCTCCTCCTCCATCATCTGACACATAAGAATAACCAGTAGGAAGATTATCTATCATTTCTACTCCTGTGGCATCATCTGGTCCATTATTTATCACATTCAATGTAAAGACGATTTCTTCTCCAACATTTGGAGTAGGATTACTCACCAACTTTTCAATGGCTAAATCTATAATGACTAAAGGAATAGGGTCAGTACTGGCATCGTCTTCATTGCTTTCCAAATCTGAATCCTCTTCATTACCTGAAACAGAAGCTGTGTTTGTATAATTTCCAGAAGCATTAACCGTGCATATGATTTCTAAACTCTCATTTGCTCCATTAGCTAAATTACCAATGGTCCAAGTTCCCGTTGTGGAAACATATGCTCCACCTCCATCATCTGATATGTAAGTATATCCTGTTGGAAGGTTCTCAATCACTTCAACTCCTGTTGCTGTGCTTGGACCATTATTAATCACATTCAGCGTAAAGATGATTTCATCTCCCACATTTGGAGTAGTATTATTCACCAATTTCTCTATGGCTAAATCAGCTATTGCAGTAGGATTCGTGCTCACATCATCCTCATTACTTTCTAGGTCTGAATCTTCTTCATTTCCAGAAACAGTTGCAATGTTTGTATAATTTCCTGTAGCATTTACCAAACAAGTGATATCTAATGTTGCTGTTCCACCATTGCTTAGTTCTCCGATAGTCCAAATTCCTGTAGTTGAAACATAAGCTCCACCACCATTATCTGAAATATAGGTATATCCTGTTGGAAGGTTTTCAATCACTTCAACTCCTGTTGCTGTGCTTGGACCGTCATTAGTCACATTAAGGGTAAAGATGATTTCATCTCCTACATTTGGCGTAGAATTGTTCACCAGCTTCTCTATGGCTAAATCAGCTATTGCAGTAGGATTCGTGCTCACATCATCCTCATTACTTTCTAGGTCTGAATCTTCTTCATTTCCAGAAACAGTTGCAATGTTTGTATAATTTCCTGTAGCATTTACCAAACAAGTGATATCTAATGTTGCTGTTCCACCATTGCTTAGTTCTCCGATAGTCCAAATTCCTGTAGTTGAAACATAAGCTCCACCACCATTATCTGAAATATAGGTATATCCTGTTGGAAGGTTTTCAATCACTTCAACTCCTGTTGCTGTGCTTGGACCGTCATTAGTCACATTAAGGGTAAAGATGATTTCATCTCCTACATTTGGCGTAGAATTGTTCACCAGCTTCTCTATGGCTAAATCAGCTATTGCAGTAGGATTCGTACTCACATCATCCTCATTACTTTCTAAGTCTGAATCGTCTTCATTTCCAGAAACGGTTGCAGTATTGGTATAATTTCCTGTAGCATTCACCAAACAAGTGATATTCAATATTGCTGTTCCTCCATTGCTTAGTTCTCCAATAGTCCAAATTCCTGTACTTGAAACATAAGCTCCACCGCCATTATCTGAAATATAGCTATATCCTGTTGGAAGGTTCTCAATTACTTCAACTCCTGTTGCTGTGCTTGGACCATCATTAGTCACATTAAGGGTAAAGATGATTTCATCTCCTACATTTGGAGTAGCATTATTTACCAGCTTCTCTATCGCTAAATCGGCTATTGCATTTGGATTCGTACTCACGTCATCCTCATTATTCTCTAAGTCTGAGTCTTCTTCGTTTCCTGTGACTGAGACTGAATTCGTATAGTTTCCAAAAGAACTAACAGTACAAGTAATTTCTAAACTGGTGAGTCCTCCATTTTCAAGATTACCAATAGTCCAAATTCCAGTAGATGAAACAAAAGCTCCATTACCATTATCTGAAACATAAATATACCCTGAAGGGAGAATATCTGTTACAACTACACCAGTCGCTGCGCTTAGTCCGTTATTTATCACATTCAATGTAAAAACAACGTTACCACCTACGTTTGGAGTAATATTATTGACCAGTTTTTCAATGGCTAAATCTGCAATTGGTATTGGTGTAGTTACAGCATCATCTACATTATTACTTAGATCTGAATCTTCTTCAATTCCAATAATCCTAGTAGAATTAATATAATCTCCAATTCCATTTACTAAGCAAGTTATATTTAAAGTTCTACTTTCTCCATTTGCAAAATCACCTATTAACCAATGTCCAGAACTCACAAAATAGCTTCCTTCTCCATCATCAGACACATAGGCATAGCCTGTAGGTAGGTTATCGGTAACTTGAACTCCTGAAGCATCACTTGGTCCATTATTGTACGCATTTAATGTAAAGATGACTTCCTCTCCAACATTTGGTGTTGTATTATTTACAAGCTTTTCTATGGCCAGATCGGCGGTTGGAATTGGAGTAGTCATTGCATCATCCTCATTATTATCTGGATTTGAATCCTCCTCATTACCCGAAACAGATGCTGTATTTATATAATTCCCTTCTGGATTTACAGTACAGTATATATTAAGGCTAACCGTATTACCATTACTTAAATCTCCTATATTCCAGATTCCTGTTATTGGATCATAAACTCCCGGAGTATTGGTTCCAACAAAGGTATATCCTGTCGGAAGAATATCAGAGACAACAACACCAGTAGCATCACTTGGTCCATTATTAGTTAGATTCAATGTAAAACTGACATTCATACCCACTGGAGGAGTTTCATCATTAACCAATTTCTCTAAGGCTAAATCTGCGATTGGATTTGGTGTCGTTAAGGCATCATCCTCATCGTTACTTGGGTCTGGATCATCTTCGGTTCCAGTGA
>NZ_JABKCA010000109.1 GCF_013166655.1 Lentimicrobium sp. L6 | reverse complement strand
AACACCGTTTGTAATTTGTAAGCTTTCGGTTTTGGTTTTTCCTGCTACTTCCAATGCATTGGAATCATTGGCATCATCGGTCCCTATTCCTACATTTCCCCATTTATCAATACTCATTCCTCTCATGCTTGTCTTCCCAGCTCCACCACCTCCATACAGTGATTTTAATAAAAGCGTTTTCCCTGTATTTGTACTACCGAAACTAATCAAGCCATTTACTGTTGAAGCAAAGTTCAATTCAGTATTGGTTCTTATTTTACCATTTACGTCTAGTCTTATACCGCTAGAACTCACTTTTCCTATTCCTACATTTCCAGTGCTATAATACAAATTGGAACCTGAAGTATTCCACGGAGAGTCACTACCTCCTCCAATAGCACCGCTAGCTGCAACCCATGTTCCATTACCATAGGCATCAGAAGTGAGCACATATCCATTTTGGCCTCCTGGCATTTTAAACCCTGTTGCCGATATGGTGCCTGAAACATCTAAAGTGGTCGAGGGGTTTGTTATTCCTATTCCTACCTTACCTGCATTATAATAAATGTCAGTTCTACCACTTAATGACCATGTTTGTGCATCTACTACATTTGTTATCAATAAAATAAAAAGGGTATATAAAATTTGTTTTTTCATTTGATTTCATAATTATATCAAAGCCTCTATATAAATAATTATTTATAGGCTTTCTTGGACTATAGCCATTGAAAAAATTGCTATCCGTCTCTATTATTTTTAATTTTGCAGCTTATTCGGCCCGTT
Source organism: Lentimicrobium sp. L6 (assembly GCF_013166655.1). Classification (NCBI taxonomy): domain Bacteria; kingdom Pseudomonadati; phylum Bacteroidota; class Bacteroidia; order Bacteroidales; family Lentimicrobiaceae; genus Lentimicrobium; species Lentimicrobium sp. L6. Next base: position 10,098 of record NZ_JABKCA010000109.1, on the reverse strand, counting down.
TCTAAGTTTACTCCGGATTTGTTGCGAAAATGGTGAGAGCTAAGGACGGGCTGATTATTTCTTCCTTTTTCATGAAAAATGAACCAAATAAGTGAAACAATGGCCGCCCACTAGCTAAATAAAATTGTTTTTCCCTAATCGAAAAATCCTCATACAGGTTTGCTTAATAGACCACATAGACTGAAGCTTTAACAAAAAATAGAGAATCAAATATTGTTATATATACATTCAGATATGTATGAGTGAGGGGGGGGGGTAAATACTTACAGCTCCTGAAAAGACTGTATCTATTTTATTACAAGTATTTTGAATCGAGCACATACGAAGATTGTTAAATTAATCACAGCAAATATATGTGTTTTCTTTTTATATACAAATGAATTAAATATTTATTTATGAATTGTAAATATAGAGCAGGTTCTGTTTATTAATACTTATTTTTAGGTTTTCGTACCCTAGTTTATGAACTTTTTCTTTTTCTCTCATGGCAATAATCTGCTCAAGCCAGCCAATTTATTTTCCATTTTTTTTAGCCTGTATTATATTATACCTGCTTTTTCTGAGATTCAAACGTTTGCGCTGAAATATTATCAATTCTTAAGACTAAATTGAATCTAGCTTTTAAGGAAAATACCTATCTTTACCATCTCAATAATAAAGAAATTTTATAAACTGAAAATATTAGGATTATGTCGACAATTAAAGTTGGAATTAACGGATTTGGTAGAATTGGAAGATTAGTATTTCGTGCTGCTGCTAAAATGGAAGGCATTCAAGTTGTTGGAATTAACGATTTGATTGATGTAGAATATATGGCTTACATGCTTAAGTACGATTCTGTTCATGGTAGATTTGATGGTGACGTAGAAGTTAAAGACGGGAAATTAGTAGTTAATGGTTACGCTATTCGCGTTACTGCCGAAAGAAACCCAGCTGATTTAAAATGGAATGAAGTAGATGCTGAATACGTTGTTGAAAGCACAGGTTTATTCTTGACTAAAGAAACTGCTCAAGCTCATATCGATGCTGGTGCAAAAAGAGTAGTAATGTCTGCTCCATCTAAAGATGCTACTCCAATGTTTGTGTGTGGTGTTAACCTTGATAAATACACAGCTGACATGAACATTGTTTCTAATGCTTCTTGTACAACTAACTGTCTTGCTCCAATTTCTAAAGTACTTCACGACAACTTCGGTATTGTTGAAGGCTTAATGACTACTGTTCATGCTACTACCGCTACACAAAAAACTGTTGATGGTCCTTCTATGAAAGACTGGAGAGGTGGACGTGGAGCTGGAAATAATATCATTCCTTCTTCTACTGGTGCTGCTAAAGCTGTTGGTAAAGTAATTCCTGAATTAAACGGATTATTAACGGGTATGGCTTTCCGTGTACCTACTGCCGACGTTTCTGTTGTGGATTTAACTGTTCGCTTAGAGAAGCCTGCTTCTTACGAAGCTATAAAAGCTGCTATGAAAGCTGCTGCTGAAGGCCCAATGAAAGGTGTTTTAGGATATACTGAAGAAGCTGTTGTTTCTCAGGATTTCGTTGGTGAGTCTTGTACGTCTACTTTCGATGCTGATGCTGGAATTAGCTTAAACGACAACTTCGTGAAAGTGATTTCTTGGTATGATAACGAAATGGGATACTCCATCAAAGTTCTTGAATTAATCAAGCACATGAATACAGTGAAGTAATCTTCACACCAAAAATATTTTGAAAAGCTCTAGAGAAATCTAGGGCTTTTTTTATACTAGCTAGAGTGGATTTGCAATACGCTCATTATAACTTGTTGATTATATTATTGGATTGAAAATCCGATAGAGCTAGTTTCAAGCATAGCTATTATCAGACCCTTACTCTTGTATTAAAGAATTCCCCTAGGTTTTAAAGAACGAAAATTATTATCTTTGAAAAAAATAAATAAAATGGAAGCTTTAAAAAACAAATGGTTTTTATTGATGGCTAATGCCGCTATCGCTATTATTGCAGGAATTGTATTCTTATTTGTACCAGAACAAACGCTAGCTACTATCGGTTTTGCGGCAGGTATCATTATTCTACTCAGTGGGTTATTCTTAGTTTTTGGAGCTTTCTCCTATGCCAAACAAGGTAAAAATATGTTCTTCTGGTTGGTAGAAGGTTTAATCAACCTTTCTCTAGGTGTGATATTAATCGTGAACCCTAGTTGGTTATTAGAATTTTTATTGATCTTAATCGGGCTATGGGCATTAATACTTGGCATCTTCCAATTATACACAGGTTTTGCACATTCAAAACAAATCAAAAACGCTACCCTACTCAAAATAAATGGATTTGCGGCCCTCGTTATAGGCTTGATTCTATTATTCAAACAAGATATGGTAGCCAGTTTTATTATTCAATTATTAGGAGTAATTAGTATTCTTATTGGTGGAGTGATGATGTATTTTGCTTTTATGATGAAAAAAGTAGCCAAACAAATGAATCCTCCTGCTGTAGAAGCAGATATTATTGTGGAGTCAGAAGAAGATAAATAAGTGACAGTTGATCAATCTGACTTATGAATGAAATAGAAGCTTTTCTAAATAAGAACTATGGAAAAGTTCATGCCCTTGATTTGGCTGAAGTTTTGTCTCGTCAACCTGAAAGAATACCAGAATTACTAAAAATCATTTTAAAAGAGGAGGAGCCTATATCTCGACGTGGTGCATGGTATTTTAGCACCCTCTTCGATAAATATCCTCATCTGGTCATTCCTTATGTAGACGAGTTAATTTCGAACTTAGAGAACATCAAATCTCAAGCCATCCTCCGTTGCTTTTTAAGAACCATATCGCGAGTTGAAATAGCGGAGCCATATCATGCCTATCTTATTCAATATTCTGCCGATGCCATCATGAGCAATAAGAGTGAAATTGCGGTGAAGGCCATGGCCATGGATATATTCTTCCAAATAGCAAAATTCCAGCCTGAACTATTCAATGAGCTAGAATATATGATTGAACTGATTTATCCTGATGGTAGTAGAGGGATTCAGAATAAGTGCCGCAAGATGATTAAGTATATTGAAAAGACTAGATCTGGAAATACAAAAAGGAAGTGAGAAGAATGAAGCTGGAAGTGAGAAGAATGAAGCTGGAAGTGAGAAGTTCCTTTCAGATGAAAAAACAGCTAGAACGGATTTGCAATCCGTTTTTTTACAGTAAATATATCAAATCGGATTACAAATCCGATGGAGCTGGTTTGCCATGCTTTCCTGCGCCAAGCTTGCAATGACCTTCCTTCGGAGAGACATACTACGAATGGGGTTCATAGAAAGCACGGTCATGGCGAGCGCAGCGAAGCCATCTCTTACAACCTACTCAGCATTTTATAAATACGCGATTCAATTGAAACACCAGCTTGGACAGGTTTGCAATCCGTTCGTTATCAAAAGCATATAATAAATCGGATTACAAATCCGATGGAGCTGGGGCTAGAAGATAGAGCTAGGTTAAGCTATGATATAGAAAAAAGGCTTGAAGCAGGGAGCTAGAAGCAAGAAGTGCATATTTATAACAATCCTTGCTTCGAACTTCTCGCTTCAAGCCCTTGCCGTATATTTTTACAGCAAGACTTATCTATGCTTATCCACAACCGCAAGAACCTTGTTCTTCGCTACTACAACAGCTGTCATTTGAGTTTTCATCTTTTGAAGAACTGCCGCAAGAACCACCACCTGATCCACTACCACATCCGCAACCATGGTGTGCTGGAGGATTTAGCTCCTCATAAGTAGCTTCTCTAACCATTTCTATCTTTCCGGTAAAGAATAAATCTTGACCAGCTAGAGGATGGTTGAAATCCATTTTCACTTCTGTCTCTTCAACCTCACGTACAACCCCATTCATTCTACGTCCTTGGCTATCCATCATTGGAATCTGATTACCAACAGTAAGAATCTGCTCATTTACGGTTCCGTCTTGAGCAAAAATATCTTTATTTAATTTGATTAATAATTCCTCTTTAAAAACACCATAAGCTTCGGCACAAGGAACCACAAAATTAAATTCCTCTCCGGCTTTCATCCCATCCAGCTGACTTTCGAAACTTGGGAGCAAACCGCCTTGCCCAAAGATAAACTCAACAGGTTTAGTTTCGTCGATGGTCTCGATTACTTTACCTTCTACATTGTCTTGTTTGAGTGTATATGTGATAGCGGCCACTTTATTTTGACTAATTTCCATAGTATATTTCTTTAAATTTTTGCAAAAATAACAAGCTTATTCTTATTGTTTAGTTTTTAACATTATTTTCCGAAATATTTCACATTTATTAGGAATAGCATCAAACAAAAAAAGGTCTGACTATAAAGCCAGACCTTCTTCTATTAATTAATTAAAATGACATATGTATTTGGAATATTATTCCACAATCATTTTCTTAGTTACACTTTCGTTACCAATGGTAACAGTGTAGAAATAAATACCTGCTTCTAAATCATTAGCAGGAAGCTCAACCTTCATGGTTCCATTAATGACACCAGCATCTATAGTATAAATTGACTGCCCCATTAGATTACTAACTTCAATCATTACAGATTTAATAATATTGCTAGATAATTCGATTGTTGTATAAGAAGAAAATGGATTCGGTTGATTCTGAGTAACAGTAAAACTATTATCACTTACAACAAGACCATCTTCAAGACCATCAACCAAATATCCAATTCCATTAATATAACTATGTGTTACAGGAGCTAAATCAGATCCGCCACCAAATTCAGATGGAGAAACAGACGTGACCACTGGAAGTTGTATATAATTACCTACAGTTTTACATATTTGACCTACATTATGGTAAAAATAGAATCCAGCATATAAATCATCATAAGTAAAGTTGGTGTTAGGGAAGTCAACATTGAAACTACCTCCATTCACAAACCTACCAGCCGTTTTAATATTTGGTGCCCCATTTTCACCTTCATAATTATCAGGATTATCAGTATCGGCCCAAACAGCAAAGACAGCACTACCGTCTTCAGTTCTAGTTGCGCGAAGTCTTGAACCCCAACCAATATCACCTAAACCATAGGCAGAACCATCAGCTACATCATCAGCTACAATAGAGTCCACATACATTACTTCTTGCATTCCATCAGCGCTAACTTCAATATTATAGATATAATCTAGATTACCAGTATAAGAATACAATAAGGAATCAGGGTGAGTTGAAAAAGTACCAGTTACTTTTACAAATAGTTGCAAATCGCCATTGGCATCAACAACGCCATCCATTTCACTTAATAAAGGCCACATGGGTCCATTAAATTGATTAGTAGCCCATAAGTATTCACTCATTACTTCATTATCTTCAAGAGGAATCTCAATCTGATCCCAATCTTGACCTTGATTTTCAGTTCTAAATACGATAGGAGAATATCCACTTTCACCTTCTAATTCAGCATCTACACCATTCATCCAGGTATATCCAACAGAACCATCATTTGACCAAGCATTACCAAAAGTCCAAAGGTTAAAGGTTGTACCATCGGTTCTTAAAGCTAAATCTACTGGAATATCTACAACATCCCAATCAAAACCAGAACCATTAAACTCAGCATACCATGCAGCAATATTCATCTCCGTTGATAATCCTGCTCCATTATCTTGATATTTGGAATCCACAACATGGGCCACACCATCAGAACAAACTTGCAAACCATTACGAATCAGCTGGCTACCAGACCATTCTGGATCAACTGGAATCAATTCATTTACTAATTCTTCTCCATTTACTTTCGATGTAGCAAAATAGTTACTTAACCAGCCAGCACCATCTGTTACAGGGCCACAGCTTAATATATAAGCTTGAGCAGGATCAGTATTTCCATCAGGATTATAGATTACTCCAGAAGGGTATCTACACGCATCACTAGTATTCATTAACCAAGTGTCAGTCCAAGCATTACCGCCATCAGATGAGGTAGCTGTAATAATATTACCACTATTTAGTGCCTCTGGATAGGTAGCAGGATCAGTTCTAAATGTGAATCCATAAGTACCTAATTCTTGATTATAATCAAAATATCTTTGATCTTCTAGTAGGACAGAATAGATATTAGCAGATTTCCCAACATAAACTCGCTCTACAGATTGAGTTCCTTTAAAATCAAAATCAGCAGAAACCACAGGAACCGGTTGGGTTGGTGCAATAGGCATATCAATCTTATTCTTTGAATTTGCCTCTGATTTGTGTTTTTTAGCTGTTTTCTTCTCATCAGCCATTGCACCGATAGAAATACTCAAAGCCAAGGTAAATAGTAAAATTTTTCTCATATGAATAGTTTTTAAAATTAAAAACGTAAAGCTAATGATAAATTTTGATATATTCTTCTTTTCCGTTAATATTTTATTGTCAATACATACTATTTATTAGGGCATTATAAATATACATAATACATTTATACATCCATATTGTATTTTTATCTATTTATCTAGAATCGTGTTGGATGATCTCAAATACTATAACGATTACTATGAGCTAAATGGTTGCCTCAAAAGATAAATCTTATCAAGAAAGTGATTTCTAATTAAGCTTGGGGTGGGTTCGACAACATAATAAACCAGCTCAAGCAGAAATGCTTTCCGCCGGTCTAAATTTAAAACGTTTCCAATATTGTTAAACATACTCCATTTGGGGTTTTGACTATACCTTTTTAGAAAAGGTGAAAAAGGAGTATGAACCAATTAGATTCTAACTCAGAGGTCGGCAATAAGAAAAAGCTTCGCTATTGCTCTATCTTGCCGACCTAAATGGCATTCATATCCAAGGGCTTTGCTCGAGGCTATTCATATGGCGCCCTTTCAAGGCTTATGATTTAATGTCTGGGCAGAGCGCTGTCAGGGGAGCACAAAAAAGGTCCAGCTTTTCAGCCAGACCTTTTAAATATGATATTTGAGGAATATTATTCCACAATCATTTTCTTAGTTACACTTTGGTTACCAATAGTAACGGTGTAAAAATAAACACCTGCTTGTAAATCAGTAGCTGGAATATCAATATTCATTGAACCATTAATCATTCCTGCATTGATAGCATAAACAGACTGTCCCATAAGGTTACTAACTTCAACTCTTACATCAGCTACAGTAGTACTGTTAACAGTAACAGTAGTAAATGTAGAGAATGGGTTTGGAGAGTTTTGAGCTACCTCAATACTTAAAGTAGTGTTCATTTCGCCTAAACCAACAGTACATAAAGGAGCAAACTCGATACCTGTAATGAAGTTAACAGTGATAGCATCAGCAGTAGCAGAACCATTACTTGCAAATTCACCAGGAGTAATACCTTGGATATAAGGAATAGTATAATTACCATCCTCATTCATATAAGCCCACTCAGCACCAGCTGGGTAATAGTAAAACTTTTCGTATAAAGTTCCTTCTGTAAAACATACAGGAGAATCCATAGTAACACCATCAGTAATACATTTTGACCAACCAAAGATATCTGGCTCAATATTTAATTCACTCTCTGGTACATTTCTAGTATCAGTCCATGTAAAGAATACTTCAGTTTCTGTTGCATTTTTGGCAGCAAATAACCGGTGTTGCCATCCATTACCAGCATAAGAACCTTCTTCATCATTTACATTTTGTGTATTCAATGAATCGATCCACATATACTCTTGAAGACCATCAGGAGTAAAAGTCATACTTACTAAATCACCAGGATAAACCCATGCATATCCAGTTGAGTCAGGATACATAGTTACATCTGCAGAGTGAGAACCAACAGCTGCAAACATTTGAAGGTTTCCATTAGCATCTACAACACCTGTTGATTCGAAGAATCTAGGAATCACCATATCAGTACCACCAGCATTGATCAAAAACTCATAGAAGAAATCTTGAGCATCACCATCTAATAAGTCATAGTCTACAAAATCCCAAGAGTCACCACCATCGTTGGTAACATAAAGAATAGGTTGATAACCAGTAGCAGCTTCAGTAGAAACACCATTCAGCCACACATACCCAGTTTCACCATCGGCAGACCAGCAAATCTCAAGACCAGAATCACTTCCAACATACATACCTGTCCACTGGATAACACCATCAGCAGGATCAACATCAACCTCAACTTCAAGAGTATTTGAGAAATCCCACACAAACTCATCACCGTCTAATTCACCTACTATCAATTCGAATTCGGCTTCAGTAAAAGAAGACCAGTCACCTTTAGCTTTAAGGTTTAAAGCACGAACTTCATTATTTACTTGTTGTAAACCATACTGGTTCCAATATCCATTATGAGTATAATCTGGATCAGTATCTTGCCATACATAGTTAGTGAAAGCATCACCACCTATCATAGCAGAACCATATACTTTATAATTCCAATCTACAGCAGTACTTTGTCCGATGCCATAAGCATCAGCAACAGAAGTATTTCCTTCAGGATTGAAAACTATACCTGCAGGATAATAATTTGTTAGACCTTCTGCAGTATTGTCAGAAACCACAACAGGACCTTGCCATGTTTGACCATGATCTTCAGAATAGAACATACCAGTAGTACCATCTTCATTGGCCACATCGTAAGTTTCTCCATCTAAAATAAATGTAACACTAATTACATCCAATTCTGGATTATAATAAATAACGTGTGGCTCTTCTCTTCTTAAACTTCTTTGAGAATGCGCAGTACCAACAACGATTCTGTTGATGTCTTCCTTAACCGCTCTGTCAGTATTAATTTCTGGCATTGGTCTTGGAGCAACAGGAGCTTGCTCTGTAAGTTCGGCAGCTCTCTTTTCTAACTTAGCTTTAGCAGGCTTATTTTGCGAAAATCCGGAGATAGCAAAACCCGCTACTAAAACAAATAGTAACAATTTTTTCATATGAACGCTTTTAATTAATTAATAGAAGCTCCAAATATATGAAATATTTTCGTGTACAAACACAGTAATAACGCGTGTTTAAAGCACATTGTGCTTAGCTTGCACATAACCCCTAATAAAATATTCTCAAAAACGGACACTTGTTATTCTTGTAACATCTGTAAAAACAATACATTTAGACTATTATTATTGAATAATAAAATAGGTGAATTTCGGGATATTAACTAAGTGAAATAGTTTGTTAAAAAACAGAATATGGAAGGCGAAGGCAAAAAAAAAGAGCTTGATTAATAAATCAAGCTCTTTTTTTTAATAAACGATTGCTTATTCTACAATCATTTTCTTAGAAATACTTTCGTTACCAATAGTAACAGTGTAGAAATAAACACCAGCTTCTAAATTAGCAGCAGGAAGTTCAACACGCATGGTATTATTGATGATACCAGCATCCATAGTATAAACTGTTTGTCCCATTAGGTTACTTACTTCAACCATAACTGGAGCCACCACTTGACTAGTTAATTGGATAGTTGTAGAACCTGAGAATGGGTTAGGGCTGTTTTGAGTTACAGCAAAATTAGCAACAGTACTTGCTTCTTCTAAACCAGTTACCCAAAGGAATTTAACATCTTTTACAAAACTATGAGTTACAGGAGTTAACTCATTTCCAGAACCAAATTCAGATGGAGTTACAGTAGTCACAACAGGTAGGTGAATATAATCACCTTCTATTGTACTGATCTGACCCACATTATGGAAGAAATAGAAACCTGCATATAGGTCATCAGCAGTAAAGTTAGTAACAGGGAAATCTGTGAAATCACCACCATTTACCAATCTACCAGCAGCCTTAATATTTGGAGCACCATTCACACCTTCGTAATTATCTGGATTTTCAGTATCAGCCCAAACCGCAAATACAGCGGTTCCATCATCACTTCTTGTGGCGCGCAGTCTAGAACCCCAACCTTCAGCACCTAAAGAATAGGCAGAAGATGCTTCCACATCATCAGCAACAATAGAGTCCACGTAATATACATTTTGCACACCGTCCATATTGATTTCAAGATTATAGATATAATCTAAATTATAAGAATAGGAGTATCCAATAGAATCAATATGTGTAGAAAAAGTACCAGTGGCTTTTACAAATAATTGTAGTTCACCATTTGCATCAACAACACCATCAAGTTCTGTAACTTGAGGCCACATTGGACCATTAAACTGATTAG
>NZ_JABKCA010000108.1 GCF_013166655.1 Lentimicrobium sp. L6 | reverse complement strand
AAATTTATAGATTTCTAACTATAACTTTGTCCGATTGTTTAAGGGGCCAAAACAACTTAAGCTAAATCGTTTTATATTTACTTCTTCATTTAATAATTGATTCTTACATTAGGAATAATCTTTAAGGTATGGATCTGATGAGAAAACTTTTGAGAGAAAAAAACGATACAAATGATTATAACCATATTTAAATATACGATTCTATTTCTGAGTATAATAGTCATCATTTCTCTATTCATAGGCTCTTGTAGCAAGGGTGTAGATAAGTTAGCTTATAAAAATCCGAAGATTTCTATTGAAGAAAGAGTAGATGATCTTTTAGATAGGATGACTCTAGAAGAAAAATTTTGGCAATTATACATGATTCCAGGCGATTTGTCTGAAGGAAAAGAAAAGTATAAAAATGGATTGTTTGGTTTTCAAATCAGCGTCAAGGGAAAATCGAAAAATCAAACAGAGCAATTATTGGATTATTCTGGAGGAGGAAGTGCTTTGGAATCGGTGAGACTAGCAAATGAGATACAGAAGTATTTTGTTGAGGAAACTCGCCTTGGAATTCCCATTATTCCTTTTAGTGAAGCCCTTCATGGGTTAATTAGTAACGAGGCCACTTCTTATCCTCAAGCCATTGGTTTAGCCGCCACATGGAATACGGAATTAATGGAGAATATAGCTCACTCTATAGCTCTAGAAACCAAAAGCAGAGGAATCAGACAAATTTTGTCACCAGTAATAAACATTGCTAGGGATGTAAGATGGGGCCGAACCGAGGAAACCTATGGCGAGGATCCTTTTCTAAGTTCTAAAATGGCAGTCGCTTTTGTCAGTCCTTTCGAAGATATGGGGATTATTACAACACCCAAGCATTTTATTGCTAATGTTGGAGATGGCGGGAGAGATAGTTATCCCATACATTTTAATGAAAGGTTGATGGAGGAAATTTATTTTCCAGCCTTTAAAGCTTGCTTTGACCAAGGCAAATCTTGGTCGGTGATGACTTCTTATAATTCTTTTGATGGAAGACCTTGTACTGCCAATAATTGGCTTTTGAATGAAAAACTAAAAACAGAATGGGGATTTAATGGATTTGTAATTTCTGATGCTGGAGCCACTGGAGGTGCAAATGTTTTACATTTTACTGCTGCTGATTATGCTGAAGCAACACAGCAAGCCATAGAAAGTGGCTTGGATGTCATTTTCCAAACCAGCTATAATCATTATCCTTTGTTTTATGAGGCCTTTGAAAAGGGTATGATTGACCCTGATGCCATTGATGAAGCTGTTCGTAGAGTTCTTAGAGCAAAGATTAAATTGGGTTTATTCGAGAATCCATATATTGATGAAAAACAAGCTGAAAAATATAATGATACCCCAGAACAAAAGATTTTAGCAAGAAAGGCAGCACAAGCATCTATAGTTTTACTCAAGAATCAAAATCAAACTCTTCCTATAGATAAAAGCATCAAATCAATTGCTATCATTGGTGCAGATGCTGATGAGCTGCGACTGGGCGGTTATTCAGGTTCTGGTAATGAGTTGGTGAGCGTATTACAAGGCATTAAAAACAAACTTGGAGGAAATACTCAAATTCGATACGCCTTGGGTGCTTCTCGAGACTCCTCTAATTATCAAGCAGTGCCTTCCGAAAATCTTTTTCATTTAGAAAATGGAGCATTAAACCCAGGACTGAAAGGAGAATATTTTAATAATTTGAAAATGCAAGGTGAAGCAGCCCTAACAAGGACAGACTTGAAGATAGATTTTAGATGGACTTTATTTTCTCCCGATCAGAAAAAAATTAATTATGATAGCTATTCTGTTAGATGGCAAGGGAAATTAGTTTCTGACTATACTGGTGATTATGAAATTGGTTTGCAAGGTGATGATGGTTACCGTTTATACTTGAATGATGAACTCATTATTGATAATTGGAGGAAGCAAAGCTTTCATACGATGACTCAGAAATACTTTTTTGAGGAGGGTAAAGAATATGATATTAAACTTGAATTTTATGAATCTGTTGGAAATGTTTGGTTAAAATTAGTTTGGAATCAAGGCGTTGAGAATAATTGGAAGAAAGAGATTCAAAATGCAGTAGATATCACTGAAAAAAGTGAAGCTGCAGTGGTGGTAGTTGGAATAGAAGAGGGGGAGTTTAGAGATAGAGCTTATTTGACCTTACCAGGTCATCAGGAGGAATTGATTCAAAAATTAGCTAAAACAGGAAAGCCCATCATAGTGGTATTGGTTGGAGGAAGTGCCATTACCATGAATAATTGGAAAGACAAAGTACCAGCCATCCTCGATGTGTGGTATCCTGGAGAACAAGGTGGGAATGCCATTGCTGATGTGCTTTTTGGTGATTATAATCCTGCAGGCCGTTTACCTATTACTTTCCCTATTCACGAATCACAATTGCCACTCTATTATAACCATAAGCCTACTGGACGAGGCGATGATTATAATAACCTTACCGGTAAACCACTTTTTCCATTTGGATATGGCCTCAGTTATACCCAATTCGAATATAACGATTTGAAATTAAGTGATATAGAAATTGCTAAAGATGAAGTGATTACAGCCACATTTAAGATTAAGAATATTGGGGATTATGATGGCGATGAAGTGGTTCAATTATATATTAAGGATTTACTAGCCTCAGTTGCCCGTCCCATATTGGAACTAAAGGGTTTTCAAAGGGTATTTTTGAAGAAAGGTGAAACCAAAGAATTGACTTTCGAAATCAATCCTGAATTGTTAATGATGCTGGACGAGAATATGAATAATGTGGTAGAGCCTGGAGCATTCAGAATTATGATCGGGGCTTCAAGTAATGATATGAGGTTAAGAGAGATTTTAACTGTGTCAGTGGAATAATTCTATTCTTACTTCTTAGTTGGTTATCTGAAAAGGATGTTCTTTTATCAAACGCCACAAAACCAAGTGCTTATTTAAAATCCCTCCAAGCTCGAATATTCCTATCTTCGCGCCTGATTAAAAAATGCATATTTGATGGAGAATACTAAGAAGCAGAGTGATATATTAAATTCAGATGAAATAGATAGCTGTATTTCTGTGCTAGAACATTTATTGGATAATGGCGATCAACTCATTCATTTATCCGATGAACAAAGAATGAAATTGATGATGGCAGCTGGGCAACTAACTCGTCCTGATAAACATGAAATCAAGAAGAGGAATAAAAGTGTGAAAGTAGCACGCAAGGAGAAAAAGGTGGAACATAACCGTAAAGCTAAGGCTGCGGCTAATATCCGTTCTGCCCGAGAGGCCACCATTTTTACGGCACCTAAACAAATTGCTGCTCCCCACCCTGAAGAGATGAAAGAGAAGAAGTTCTTGGCTTCTCCACAAAATTGCTATGTATGTAAGAAATTATATACTGAAGTCCATCATTTTTATGATGCCATGTGTACGGAGTGCGGCGACTTAAATTACACCAAAAGATTTCAAATCTGTGATATGACCGGTCAAATAGCATTGATTACGGGTTCCAGATTAAAAATTGGTTATCATGCTACTTTAATGATGTTGCGTTCAGGAGCTACAGTAATTGCTACAACACGTTTCCCTGCTGACTCAGCCATCCGCTTTGCTAAAGAAGAGGATTTCAAGGAATGGGGACATAGACTTCATATCTATGGTTTAGATTTACGTCATATTCCAAGTGTGGAATTATTTGCTTCCTATGTGGAGCAGAAATATGAACGCATGGATATTCTCATCAATAATGCGGCTCAAACGGTAAGAAGACCAGCGCAATTCTATTCTCACCTCATGGAAAATGAATTGATGCCGCATCAAGAACATTCGGAGGAGGTGAGGCTATTACTTTCTCACCATCAAGAATGTATGACCCAAATAGAAGGGGCCACTAGCCCAGATGCCAAGCATCAAAAAGCCATGGCAGTGAGTTGGAATGGTCAAGAAGCTGGAATTGGAATTAAAGCTTCGGCGCAATTGTCTCAAGTACCTTATAAGTTTGACAATACAGAGGAGGCCCAAGAAATTTTCCCAGAAGGGAAACTAGACGCCGATTTACAGCAGGTCGATTTGAGAAAAACCAATAGTTGGCGCTTGAAGCTTGGGCAAATTGAGACCCTTGAGATGATTGAGGTACAATTGGTGAATTCAGTGGCGCCATTTGTATTATGTAATCGCTTGATTTCTTTAATGCGAAAGGACAATACAGGAAAGAAACACGTGGTGAATGTATCGGCTATGGAAGGGAAGTTCCATGGATTTACCAAAGCCGACCGTCACCCACATACTAATATGGCTAAAGCCGCACTCAATATGCTCACCCATACTGCCGCTAGCGATTTGGCTAAAGATGGAATATATATGAATGCAGTGGATACAGGTTGGGTGACTGATGAAGATCCAGTAGAATTAGCTAAATTTAAACAGGAAAAGCATAATTTTCAGCCTCCTCTAGATATTGTAGATGGTGCAGCTAGAGTTTGTGATCCTTTTATTGATGGAATCAACTCCGGAAAACATTGGAGTGGTAAATTTTTAAAAGATTATTTCCCAATTAGTTGGTAGATTTACAATATGAAGAAAATAGAACTTTTAGTACCCGCAAAGAATTTGGAATCGGGAATGGTGGCCATTAATTATGGTGCCGATGCTGTATATATTGGAGCCGATAGATTTGGCGCTAGAGCTGCAGCTTCCAATACTGTGAAAGATATTGAAGAACTCGTAACATATGCGCATAAGTATAATGCCAAGGTTTTTGTGACCCTAAATACTATTCTTTTCGATAAAGAGTTAGAAGAGGCTGAAAAGCTGATTCATGAAATTTATGATGCAGGTGCCGATGCTTTGATTATTCAAGATATGGGGATTCTGAAAATGAATTTACCACCTATTCCTCTTCATGCCAGCACACAAACTAATAATTACGATTTAGAGCGTATCCAGTTTCTCGATGATTTGGGATTTGAGCGAATTGTATTGGCTCGTGAACTTTCCTTAGAGGAAATCAGGAAAGTAAAAAGCAAAACCAAAGCGGAGCTAGAGTTCTTTATTCATGGTTCCTTATGTGTGAGTTTAAGTGGTCAGTGCTATTTTAGTGAAGCCATTACAGGCCGAAGTGCCAATAGAGGAATGTGTGCCCAAATGTGCCGTCATCCTTATAATCTGGTGGATGCCGATGGTAAGAAAATAGTGCTGAATAGTCATTTGCTTTCTTTAAAAGATTTAAACTTGGGTAAGGATTTGAAAGAAATGATTCAAGCCGGAGTGATGAGTTTAAAGATAGAAGGCCGATTAAAAGACATCAACTATGTGAAAAATGTGGTGAGCTTTTATCGTCAGAAGTTAGATGAGATTTTTGCTTCAGATAATGAATTTACCAAGGCCTCCTCAGGAAAAACACAGATTCAGTTTGAGCCAGATCCAGAAAAAAGTTTTAACAGATTACATTCCGATTATTTTCTAAATGGAAGAGGTGAGGAGCTGGTGAATAAAAACTCTCCCAAATCCATGGGTAAAAAGCTGGGTAGAGTGAGGTTGGTGATGAGTAACTATATCACCATTCGTACTCAAGAAGAGCTACATAATGGCGACGGATTATGCTTTATTAAAGATGGAGAAGTACTAGGTGTTCGAGTGGATAAAGTAGATGGGAATCATTTTTATGTGAGTGATATTTCTAAACTCAAATCGGGAATGGAAATCTATAGAAACCACGACCATGATTTTAATAAAAAGCTTCTAGCAGACAAATCGGTAAGAAAAGTAGCTGCTAAAATTGAGATTACTGAAATTGAAGGTAAACTAAGCTTTATCCTAAAAGATGAGGATGGTTTACAAAGTGATTATGTATTAGAGACTTTACCAGATGTAGCTAATAATGAGGAAAGAGCCATCAGTAATATCAAAACTCAGTTGGCCAAGTCAGGAATAACCATGTTTGATATTGAGGAGGTTATATTTAAAAGTACTCAGGCTTATTTCTTCAGAATGTCGGAGCTAAACGAGATTAGAAGAACGCTATTTGAGAAGCACGAGCAGCATAGAATAAAGAGTTTCGTCAGAAAAGATTCTGTTATGAAAATTCAAGATATTCCATTTCCAAAAACGGAAGTAGATTTTACAGAGAATATCTCCAATGAAAAAGCCAGACAGTTTTATAAAGAGCATGGCGTTATCAAGCAAGAGGAAGCTTTAGAAATCAGCCCAGAAAAAGTGGACCAGCTCTTAATGACCACCAGATATTGCATCAAGCACGAATTGGGTTATTGCGAAAGATTTCAAGGAGCCAAAAACACGCCACCAGAACCATTATATCTAGAAGACCAAAACCGAAAATATAAATTGAGTTTCGATTGTAAGAATTGCTTGATGAAGATTCGTATGGTTGGGGGGTGAGGAATAGAGATTATGTGAAGTTTTAATCTTTAAATCTTCTTCTAAACCAGTTGGGTTTTTCTAGCTCTATCGGATTTGTAATTCGATAAAACTATACTCATCAAACTGTGTGTTGCTGTAACTCATTAAAATTACAAATATTTAAGTCTGTTTTGATTATTTTGTTGTATTGGTCGGATTACAAATCCGACCGAGCTGGTAAATTCGCCCAAAAAACATTGATAATCTTCCATTCACCATTAAATTTACCCACATGCAAATAATCAATAAATCCATACTGATTTGTGGACACTTTTACTGTCGCAGCGTTGCCAACAATGTCATATATGATTACTTCGGATTCTATTGACCCATCTGGGTTTACAGCATGTCTGTTATCATTATTCTCAGTTCTCATAATCATATAAGTAGCACCCCGGTTGATGATGAATTCAGTTCCATCTTTTGTCTTTTGAATACTCCTCTTAACCAATTCCGGATGCAATGCTTTTTCCATTCTAGCACCATCTTTATGAAAATATCCTTCAATATAATTTAAAGCGGTTTCTTTGATTTCAAGAGAATCTGATTGAGATTGGGCAAATAGCCCCATAGAAAAAAGGGAAATACTTAGCAATACTAAGCCTGTTTTTAACGATTTCATAGTTCTGAATTTTAATGATTAGAATATTTATAGCACTGTAATTGAATACAATAATTGAACCATAATATCCTAGGCATATTATTTCAAACACTCATAAACTACAAAACGATCATTCTCTGCCTTTACTTCAACCTTCATAAACAGCTTGCTTAAATGGCTAGCATAATTTAAATGACGATTGGCCACCATTAAAAAACGACCGTCACTTTTTAGAATCCTCTGAATCTCTCCAAATAAACTCAGCGTAATCTCTATATTATTCTCATATTCGAAGTGAAAGGGAGGATTGGAAACCACCAAAGGAAAATATTCAGATTCAAAATGGGAAAGTTCATCGCTAAAATGATAATGAGTAGAGGAGGAGTCTCCTAAATTAAGCTTAGCCGATTCTAAAGCCAAATAATGGTCTTCTGTTAAATGGATTTCAAGAGCAGGATTGAGTTCACGAGCTTGATGAGCTATGATTCCGTTTCCACATCCCACATCTAGCATTTTATCTTCATCTTCTTTTAATTCTATATGCTCCAATAAAAACTGAGTAGCATAGTCAATATGATTGGCTGAAAATACGCCATAATACTGCTTTAAACTCTTCTTCTCGTCCAGCTTTACTTCTCGTATTAACTCTTTTTCAAAATTAGGCTTAGGCTTTCTTAATATGAGTAATCTCGCTTTTTTCTTGGCTTTTGATTGTTCAAGCTCCTCAAAATAATGCGCTGCAATCTGCAAAGATTGTTTCGTGAAGTTACGCGTCATAAACCCAATAATGACAAGGGCATCTTCCTTTACCGATTGATGAATTTGTTGAAGGTAAAGTTCGAAGAGATCCAAAGATTTGGGCATTTTCATTAAAACTACTTCGATAGGTTTATCAATAGGTTCCAAAGGATTTTTAAATTGTTCTGATGAAAAGGGAAGCTTAAGCTTTTCGATGTTTTTCTCAATGGCTTTTTGCTGTGAATTGAGATTGATAATGACCCTTGGCTTTTGTTCTGCCAAATGACAAGTCAGATATCCAAATTGATCATGATAAATAGAACAATTAGTTTTCTTTATATCCAATTCTTCATAATACTGAACCATTAATTCATCAGCAGCATTCCAAGCTTGTAGGCTTCTATTTGTAGTGGCTGGATATCTTTCTATTTTCATCATCGTAAATTCTTCAATTTTTGCAAAGGTAGAAAAACAAAGTACAAGACTTGTCTCATTCATTTAGTTAGCCCGGTTTTTTGTGAAAAAATTGTATACTCCTTCTGTATCTTTATATAAAATTTAACATGATTATTTAAATTCCCTGCTTAGCTTTGCAATGAACTTATTTAAAATAGTTTTGGGTGAGTTCTATGAGAAGTAAAACACAAAAATATCCTTATGAAATCCATTATGCTCATTTTCCATTTCCTCGGCTTAGCTGTAAGTTTAGGATCTATCATTACCTTTTTAGTCATGCGTAGAACTTGTTCGAAAGTCACCTCTCATGAATCGGAGTATCTTTTGCAAAATGTTCGTAGAATTCTAAGATTAACCCACATCGGACTTGGTATAATGTTTCTTACCGGAGGGTATTTAATGACTCCGTATTGGGGTTCACTGGCACAAATGCCATTATTACATATTAAATTCACTGCTTTTATATTTTGGTATGGTACCTTAGTAGCTTTATCTATTTATACCAAGAAAGCTCAGCAAAGTCAGATGAAACTTTGTAATCCACGCATCGGTTTCTTAAGCTTTATCACCTTAATCTTCGGATTGATTGCAGTGGCGATGGCTACCTTGCAGTTTCATTAATAAAGATATTGAGCTGTTCAAATGTATGGTTAATTTAGTAATTTCTAATTCAGTATTTTAGATAGGGGATTTTGGCGAACTATAAAACCATTTGATTTGGAGGATGCTTTTTTCGCTCCCCATGGGGTTGGGGAAATCGAAAAAATATTCAAAACGATTAGCCTCAGGGCTTTTACCTCTAGTTAAGAAGTGCTTATCAGAACGCCTCAAAAAAGAGATCTGCCTGCCAATTTTAATTACTTTTGCATCCCCAAAAAATAAAAGATGGATGTGAAATCCTATATACCTTTTTATAAGCGAAATTTAAAAGTAGCTATTCCTGTGATGCTATCACAAGCGGGCCAAGTTTTGGTATCGCAAGTGGATAATATGATGGTAGGAAAAGTGGGTACCATTGAATTGGCTGCTGCAGCTTTTGCCAATTCCATATTTATTCTGGGGATGGTTTTTGCCATGGGATTCACTTTTGGATTGACTCCGCTAGTTGGTCATGTTTGGGCGCAAAAAAATAAAAAAGATACCGCTGCTTTTTTGCATAATTCACTCCAATTAAATATTTTACTGAGTGTGGTTTTAGCTGTTGTGATGTGGGTGATATCCTATTTCTTCGATCAGATGGGACAAACTGCTGAAGTAGCAGCTATGTCGGTGAGTTATTATCGGATATTGGTTGTTTCCTTTATTCCCTTTATTGTATTTTTTACTTTTAAGCAATTTGCTGAAGGTATGGCAGATACCAAACATGCCATGGTCATCACTTTAATTTCCAATGTGATAAATATATTTTTTAATTATCTCTTTATATTTGGGAATTGGGGTTTACCAGCCATGGGATTAGATGGAGCTGGTTATGCTACCTTAATTGCCAGAATTTTTATGCCTTTGATGTTTCTTTACTATTTCATGAGGAAAGATCAGTTTAAGGAGTATTTTAATATGGCCTTAAGAATGCGTCCCCAATGGGAGAAAATAAAAGAACTCATCAAGATAGGTTGGCCCATAGCCACACAGATAGTTTTGGAAGTGGCCGCATTTGCTGTCTCAGGAGTGATGATGGGATGGTTAGGTGTTATTCCATTGGCTGCTCATCAGATTGCACTCGGTTTAGCTAGCGTTACTTTTATGGTGGTTACAGGTATTGGTTCTGGAACTACCATCCGAGTCTCTCATCAGTTTAGTACAAAAGATTATGCCTCCATGAAAAAAGCATCCTATGCTTCTATTCATATGGTCGTTTTGATTATGGGCATAATGGCTATATTATTTGCTGTTTTTCGCAATCAATTACCTTGGCTTTATACCTCAGATGAAGCTGTGATTTCATTAGCGGCACAATTGCTTATTATGGCTGCTATATTCCAAGTTTTTGATGGATTACAGGTGGTGCTTTTAAGTGTATTAAGAGGCGTTTCCGATGTGAAAACAGCCATGGTTTATGCCTTGATTGCCTATATATTTGTGAATATTCCAATCTCTTATGTTTTGGCTTTTACTTTTGAAATGGGTGCTATTGGTATTTGGATAGGTTTTGTTTTTGGAATAGGCTTGGCTTCTGTTTTATTTTATTTCAGGATACGTAAGATGTTTAAAAGATTGGAAAATTGAAATGTAAAAGTTTAGGAGTTCGATTTGGAAAAGTATTATTTCATTGGGTTTCTTTTATACAAAATGTATAGTTTGAATATATTTGTTACTGGAATAATTATAATATACCTCTATTTGGTTGCGTCGTATTTTTATTTAATTATCTTTGCTTTTTTATATTCACTCTCTATTTGAATGAATATAAACAGACAGTATTAATAATAATTCATTAATTTATTTATTCTAACATTTAAAATTTAGCAACATGCAACGTATTATTTATTTATTTATTTATTTATTTGAGTTTGTTTCTTACTAGTTGTAGTAAGGATAATTATAAAGGTGCTGAAACTTCTGAAACAAAAAGCACCAGTGCAACTCAAAGTAACGATCCTATTGCCTTAGGTGAAACCATTGTATTGGGTGCTCAGCTTGAAAACCCTTATTCTGTTGAAAATATGCAATTAGCATATAATAGTCTTGTGAAAGAAGGCAAGCAGATTCCACAAAGTTTAAGTGTTTATACATCGCATTATTATGTTCGATTTTTACCAGAAGATGAAAATGAATTGGATTTTCTATTACAAGATTCAACAATAGAGTTGTTTGATTATCCTTTGGATTACGAGATTGTAACTCCTGGTATATTGGTCTAGCCCCCTATTAATCGGACTATTTTAATTTAGGTTCAAATATATGTGT
>NZ_JABKCA010000107.1 GCF_013166655.1 Lentimicrobium sp. L6 | reverse complement strand
TAGATTTTATCTTTCTTGTTCGTAAATCACAAATACTATCTGCTAATGTAGGTTCTTTGCGTATTTTCATATCATAAGAACACAACTTATTTATCTGATATACAATTATATATAATGATAATTTTTGTTAATTACCATGCAACGGTCTTGATATAATCTTAAAGTGCACTCCATTAGTAGTTTTTTTATTATTCTAATAATAGTTCTTACAATTCTAAATATCTTATTAAAAGAGTACTTACCAAGAGTAGATAGTGAACAAATAAACATTCTTCAGATAATTGCAACATTAATCATTTCGTTTTATTTAGCTTACAAGATTGGATTGGGAAAAGCAAAAGTGATTTTAGCAGAGGAAGGAATCTATCATATTTAGAAACGAAGATTTATTTTTGATTCAGAAAAAAACATTAAAATACCTTGAGATATGGTTGAAAACTATATTTTTCAAGAAGATAAAACATTTGATAGTTTCATCATAAACTTGAATATAAAAAACGGTGCAAAATTAATAAATTGAATGTTTTTCCACTTTCTGATGATTTTTACCGCTTAACTAAAGAGTTTCCTATATTGGGAAATGAATATAAAAATAGTATTAGTTCCATTCAAGAAATAGATCAAATTAAGAAGGAAAGAGTTTCTATGAGAATAATATTTCAAATGGGTTTCTTTTTAATGTTTGTTGGACACTAATCAGATTTTATATCTTTATAAACAAACTTCTAAAATTATAATTTTAAAACATTCCTTTAATACCTGGGAGTTGTCCTACAAGAGCTAGAGAAACAACACAAACAATAAACATTACACCTGGAATTACTAATTTTTCTTTCCAGCTTAAATCTTTTGCTCTATCGCGGTCTCCTATAAGGCCAAGGTTATCAAGCAACATGGTCAATGCCCATCCGAATACTGGGTTTACAAAAGCACTGGCAAAAATACATGTTCCGGCACTTAAAGAATCTTGTTGTTTTCTAATCATTTGCATACCCGCTTCAAGTAATGGAAGAAAAACACCAACTATTAATGCAATTCTTAGGACTGGTTCCCACATGGCTAAATCCATAGGATATCCAAGCACAGCTGCAAGAATACAGAATATTCCAGTTAGCACAGCACCACCAGGAATAGGTCTTTTTGCAATCGCTGCAGGAATCATATAAGTACCCCATGAAGAAGCAATATTACCTCCACCAAGGAAAGTACCAACAGCTTGTCGAATAGAGGCAACAGTCATGGTATCATCAATATCCATTAAAACATCTTTGGCTTTTTTAGGATAGTTCATTTCTTGGAAAACACGGTGTCCTAAATAATCTGGAGACCACATAGCAACGGCTAAAATAGCGAAAGGAATTACTGCAATAAAATGACCAAAGTTAGGCCAGCCTAATTGCCAACCTGTATCTTCGCCCCACCACCACATCGGATTGAAATGAGGAAGACCAGGAGGAGTTGTAAATTCAAAATGTGCTCCCAAACCAAAGGCTATAATTCCTGCTAGAGCAGAACACAAAGGAATGGCCAACCAACGTTTGCCAATACGAGCTAAATAGGCATAAATTAGTATAGTGACGCCTATTACAGCAAAAGAAATAAATGAAACATCCCCAGCTTCAGACCAAGCATTTAATTTCCCAATCTGACCTATTAACCCCACTGCGCCTAGGTAAATTAAAAGACCCGCTCGAACGCCAACACCTGTGAGTGTCATAAGTTTGGAGCCTCCTTTGGTAATACTTAATGTCAATCCAAAAACCCCAATCAATAAGCCAAGAGCGAGCGGATGGCCTCCAGCAGCAGCAATAATAGGAATTAATGGAATCATGGGTCCGTGAGTACCAGCAAGGTTGGCATTTGGGTTTAAGATGGCTGAAAATAGAATAACAAAAATACCTCCAGCAATTAAAAGTTCGTATCGAACATTTTCTGCTACAAATTCTGGTGATAAACCAAATTGTGAAGCAAAAGCAGCAACCATAGCGGTAACCATAACTACCTTACCAATTGTTGCAGCAAGAGCTGGGACAAAATCTTCCAGTTCAATTCTGAAATCTCTAAATGGTAGATTGATACGCCATTTTCGAAACTTCATAACTTCTAGCTCATGCTCTAAATATTCTTTTCTAGTGGAAAAGTCTTTGGAATCTCTCCGTTTTTCTTTGTAAGTCTTACTCATACCCCTATTTCAAACCTATTTTTAAATGTTATTAGTATCACAAAGCGTGCAAAAATAAGAAATTAGAAATATGAAACAAGACTTACTGTGCTCTGAAACAGCTACTTTAGATTTAGTAAAGGAAAGCTGTTGTAATGCTTATTTGGCCTTTGTTACAGCCTTCAATTCCTCTTTCACCAGCTTCTGATAGCTCCTGCCGATATTAAGGGATTGTTCTCCTACCATTACTTCATTATAGCTAAAGGATTTTACCTTGTCTTTATTGATAATAAAAGAGCGGTGAATTCGCAGAAAGCTTTCAGGGAGGCGAGCAGCCAAATTGCTGATTTTTTCCTTACTCACTATAGGACCTGTAAGCGTTTGAATTTGAATATAGTCTACCAAGCTTTCGATATAGAGGATGTCTTGATAGGGGATTTTGGTGTTTTTTCTATTAGAGATGATTTCAAGATGGGTGATTTTCTTTTTCTCCTTTTCCAATAATAGACTTTGTATTTTATCTTGGTTTTCTTTTATCTGACGAGCCATTAATATTATGGAACCAACAAACACCAGTAGGTATAAAATTACAGCCAATAGTATGGTGTCAGAAGCATTAGGACCTAAATTTTTAAAACTAAAATGGCCGAGATATATAAATGAAAACATCAAAACAATAATCTCCAAATAAAGAGAGACAATCACCGTATAAAAGGAATAGAGGCCAAACTTTAGAAATTTCTTTTTGAGGTAAAAACGAGGAACCAAAATATAGTTGAAGAAATAAGAGGTAGCCAAAACAATAGGCAATAGCATGCTGATAAAATAAAAAGCCGCCAAATTGCTTCCCCAAGATAATCCAAAGACTAAGCTAAGGATGAGAAGGACAAAAATCCAATAGGAAATATGGTAATATAAATTTGATGATTTAAGATTCATATTTTTATTAAATTTCGTCTAATTTCGTTAAATATTTAGGACTTGCAATGGAAAAAGGGCTTTTGACAGCTTTAGAACTGGATTCGACCTTGCTTGGAATTACCTATGTCCAGTACATTTGATGCTTATTAATCATTAAAAAGAAAAGAAATGAAAGATTTGTTTTTTATGGGAGGAGCCCTATTTATGAGTGTACTGAGTATCCTATTAATTGTGATGTTGGCCTGGATGATATATCATCTATCGAAATATTTAATTTCAAAAAGTAGCTCAAAAGAGATAGCACTAAGAAAAATGGAGCAAGGAAGATCCATCGGATTATTTGCCCTGATTTTTGGAATACTGGGACAGTTAATAGGATTATATGGTGCTTTTTCTAGCATGGCTGAAGTGACTAGTATTTCTCCGGACATTCTTTACGCAGGACTCAAGGTTTCAATGATTACCACATTATATGGAATTTTTATTTACCTCATCGCACTCATCTTGTGGTTTGTGGGTAGGCAGTTGATTGATAAGAGGGTATAAGACTTTGGTTTAGAACGTTTACTGACCACCAATTGAAGTTCCAAAAATACCAACAGCAAGTTCTGCCCAAACCAGAAACAGAAGAATCAAAATGGAGATATAAATAATAATTCGATATTTGGGTTCTTTCACTTTCCTGATGATAAGTTCAAACAATAAGCCAGTTCCTAGTAAAAGTACTCCAGCAACGATAAAATCACCTATGGACCAATTTACTTCTTCTGTAAACTGCATGGCTATTAATGGGATGAGCAAAATAGATACACAAATAAAAATAATTAGTTTTAGTCTTTTGTTTTTCATCATTGTAAATATACCAATATTCTTGAAATGATATAGTTTATCACAGAAGCTAAATAATAGAGCTGGTTGTTTGTGTAAATCAGCCAGCTCTATCTCTGTAGTCTTTTAAAGTGAGTTTATGATGATAGTATTCTTCCTTCACCCCAACATAAATACAAACTTCAGCATCTTCTGGGTTTTGTGCTTTAGCATCATAAATCTCAAAATCTGCCTGATAGGCTCTGTCTAAATCCATATTCCATATTTCTAACCATTTCTTGTATACTATGCCTTCCTGTAGATCTCCTTTGGCAGTGATTTTCTCATAATCCGAAGCTTGAATGTTTAGGGCGACCATCCCCTCAGGAATTGTTTCGGTATTTTGTACCTTACAACCCAAAATGGTAGTATAAGGTTTGGTATAATCACCCTCATATTCAGTATAGATAGAATAGATGGCATCGTCTATTTTATTAGGGATTTTTTGGAGGATGCCTTCGCTCATGAATTTATTCCATAAGGCTCCAATATCTGTTGCTGCTTGATGATTTTCATTGGTGGTACGAGTGGAAATGCCAATCACCATAAATGCTTCTAATTTTGTATGCTCCATCATTATATTTTTATTTGTGAGGCTGCAAATGTAAGCAGGTCTTATGACAAGGGTATGTCATACCATTGATAATTTAAAAAAAGAGTTTTATTTTTTGATGATAACAACATCACCAATTTGGTCATATTTTGGCTCTACAAACCAATCACCATTTTTATCAATAATACCCCATTTATCTTTTATTCTAACTCTAGCAAAGCCATTTTTAAATCTATGGGCCACTTCGTATTTGGGTTCTATGACCCAAGTACCTGTATTGTCGATAAATCCAACTTTACCATGCTCTCGATTAATAGCTAAGCCTTCATAAAAGCTAAAAAAATCAATAGTAACCCCTAATGTTTCAAATTCATTATTGGGGCCAATATAACCCCAACCTTGGCTTGTTTTTACTCTAGCAAGACCACTCACTTTATCATAATCTTCGCCCATGAGAAATACGGGTTCTAAAATCCATTCTCCTAGTTTATTAATATATCCTATTTTGCCATTTTGGTTTTTTGCCCATGCTATACCACCATTAAAATGACCTACTGAATAGTAAATAGGTTCTATAATCATCTGACCTAGCGTGTCGATAAAACCAAATGCACTTCCTATCTTTATGGCAGCTAGACCTTCGGAAAAGTGTCTGATTTCTCTTGTCTTTTTGAATTCAAGTTTAGTTTCTTCTCCTTTATTACTAACTATATAATAAGTTCTTCCTTTCATTCCAATGGCATGATTACCATTGAATTCACTTAATTTAGTATAGAGCCTAGAAACTGTTAATTTCCCTTCATAGTTTAGAGCTCCGAATTTATTATTTCTTTCTGTCCTGACCATTCCGCAGCTAAACCCTGATGTTTGCTCCGACCATCCATTAACAATGGGCTTTAATGGAACTTCTAATTCTATTGGCTCACCGTTTGTATTTATGATTTGGTATCCTCGTCTCACTCTGCTTAATATGATACCATAACCTTCTTTTGTGAAATCTAAACATTTAAAATAATCCTCTTCAATTTGAGTGTCACTATTAATTTTAAGATAGGAATGTCTTGATGAATAAGGTTTTTTGACGGTAACAATATATTCTTGGGCAGATATATTATTGAAAATAGTAAATAGGATTAAAAATAAGGTCAGTTTACTTTTCATGATAATTATCGGTATTTATTGCTGAGCGAAATAGTTTTATTCTTTAATGAGAATAGCATTGCCAATTTCTTTATAATTTGGTTCAACCAGCCATTCTCCTTTTTTATCAATAAGACCCCATTTCCCATTTACTTGTACTCTGGCAAAACCATTAGTAAATTTATGAGCCACAGCAAAATAAGGTTTGATTACCCATTCTCCAGTATGATCAATAAATCCAATTCTACCATTTTCTCTATTGATGGCTAAGCCTTCAGAAAAGTTAAAATAATCGTTTGTGACCCCTAAATTGGTAAATTGATTTGCAGTATCAATATAAGCCCAACCACGTGTTGATTTTACTCTAGCATATCCACTTTCTGGATCGTAATCATCACCAATAATAAAAATGGGTTCTACCAACCATTTTCCTGATTTGTCAATATATCCTACTCTTCCATCGAGATTTTTTGCCCAAGCAACGCCACCATTAAAATGGCCTGTTGATTTATACTTTGGTCTGATAACCACCTGTCCTAAAGTGTCAATATAACCATAAGCTCCTTTTATTTTAATAGGAGCTAAACCCTCCGAAAAATGCTTTGCAGCTCTGATTTTTGGAATATCAAGTTTGATTTCTTCCCCTTTATTATTCACAACAAAATAAACCCTGCCTTTTGTTCCAATGGCATGGTTTCCATTGAACTCAGTTAATTTGGTATATACTCCGGGAACACTTAGCTTTCCTTCATAATTAACAGCTCCATAATTCTCATTAATTTTGGTAATAACCATTCCATCAATAAATCCTGAGGCTATACTAGACCACTCATTAATAATTGGTTTTATGATGGCTTCAGAATTTATAATCTCCCCTTTTTTATCGTAAATTTGGTAGAAGCTACTGACAGTAATTTTTGCAATTGCTATTCCCTCTTCACCAAAATCGGTAGCATCGAAATAGGCTGTTTCAATTTGGCTTTCTCCATTGATGGTAAGGTAGCTGAACTTTTTTGAACCCTCCTTTTGAACTTTAACTATATATTCCTGTGCCGAAAGGCTATACATAATAAAGAAGCTTAAGAATAAGGATAATTTGATTTTCATACTTTTTAATGGTATTTATTGCAGGGCGAATATATTAAAATAGTGTATAACAACAAAACATAACCTATTAACCGTTTGAATCTGAAATTGATTTTTCACGACAAATCTCAAAATATTCTTGAAGTGTGATTTTCTGTGGCTCAAACTGCTCATGCAACACTTGTAATGCTTGAATCTGGTCCAATCGAAAAGCTCTAAAGTCATTTCTCAATCGGCAAAAGGCTATCAATAACCAATTGTCTTGTGTGCTATATAAAGCAAAAGGTTCCACACTTCGTTTGCTTTGCTTTTTTTCTAGCGAAAGGTAATCCAATTCTATGAGTTTTGAATCTGCAATGGCCGATTGAATGGTCATTAAGTATTCACTGGTTTTCAGGTTCTCTATATTTTGTCTAAAATAGATTCTTTGGGAGAGCAGCTCTACTTTTTCTTTTTGAGAATGCCTAAGAGTGGATTTAATCTTTGAAACGGCATTCTGGTATTGTGTAGTAAAGGAAAGGTCCTTATTCTTTAGAATCAGCTGCTCGGCCGTGATTAAAGCCTGAGCCTCGGCTTCGGTAAACGTCACTGGAGGTAAGTTGAATCCTTCCATTAAAGAATAACCTTTGCCTTCTTCTGTAATAATTGGGATTCCAGATTGCTCTAATGTTCTAATATCTCTATAAATAGTCCGGATACTAACCTGATAGCGCTCTGCTAATTCTCGTGCTGTCAATATTCTTTTCGATTGCAGCTGAGTGAGAATGGCGGTGAGTCTGGCTAGCCTTGGCTTTTCTTCCATAGGTTTTAATAGTCATTTCTTATGGAGTCAAATATATGAGATATTCTTTAACAAGTCGAATTTCGAGCTTATGATTCTTATGAAAAAAGAATGAACAAAATCATTACTCAATCACACGAATCACCACATTCCCCTTTTTATGACCAAGATCCACATAAGAATGTGCTTTTGAGATTTCTTCTAATGGATAAGTTCTATCAACCACAGGGATAATGATTTCCTCTTCCATTAAGCCTTTGAGTAATTCAAGGTCTTTTAGTCTTTCTTGTGATTTTCTTAAACCAGTTGCAGCAATTTTGGCTTTCTTTTTACCAAAGATGGAGGAGTAAATAACATTTGGTATAATTCCTAGTCCAATGCCTGCTTCTAGAAAAACTCCTTCGTTTGTGAGGGCTTTTTTAGCATCAGAGAAACTCAATTTCCCGACAGCATCGAAGATGATATTGTATTTCTTTCCACTTTTAGTGAAATTTACTTTGGTGTAATCGATCACCTCATCAGCTCCAATTGACTTTACTAAGTCGAGGTTAGAAGTGCTGCAAACTCCAGTTACTATTGCACCATAATACTTGGCCACTTGTATGGCTGCTGCACCTACACTTCCTGAAGCACCATTGATAAGTACGCTTTGTCCTTTTTTAATTTTTCCGGTGTCTCTTAGAAAGGGAAGAGCCGTTAAAAAGCCATCAACACTAGCTGCAGCCTCCTCAAAATTTAAATTCTCGGGCTTTTTCACCAATACACCATCCTCCAGAATGCATAGGTATTCGGCATTGGCTCCGAACTCTGGACCAGCGGTACCAAATACCAAATCACCAACCTTAAATTGACTCACCGCATTTCCTATTTCTATAATTTCACCAGAGAATTCTTCTCCCAATCGTTTTAGTTTAGGTTTTGAAAAACCAGTAAATAATCTGGTCATATAGGGTTTCCCTGTCCTGAAATTGCATTCTGTTGCTGTTACAGTAGTAGCGTGAATCTTTACTAAAACCTCATTTGCCTTGGGACTTGGTTTTTCTACTTCTATCATTTGAAGAACTTCAGGAGCTCCATATTTATTATATTCTATTGCTTTCATAGTCTGTATTATTTCTTGTTTTCTGTTGGCAAAAGTAGAGTAAGCATCTTAGTTGATTGTTCTAGATTATAATTCCGAACTTATTCATATATGATACGGTACTTGTTCATATATTGAAGTGGAATGAGTCTTTTAACCTTCCTATTTTCAGGAGTTTAGTCCTCAAAATGATATTGTCAATATTCTATTGATTGATAAATTGCTTGGGCGTTAAACCAGTCTCCTTCTTAAAATAGGTATTAAAAACAGTTTTTGAATTAAATCCGCTATCATAAGCCAATCCCATAATGGTGATATTGGAATTTTGAGGATTCTTAGCCAAAGACTTAAAAGTCTCTATTCGATAGTGATTGATATACTCATTGAAATTTTTCCCAAAGTTTTCGTTGAGTAACCAAGAGAGCTGATTGGGATGGATTTTAATCTGTTTAGCAAATGAACGAAGCGAAAGAGAGGAGTCTAAATAGGGTTGATGCTCTTTTATATAATCATTCACTAATTCTCGATATCGTTCAGATGTATCTGGGTCTAATAAAGCCCTTTTTGCTGAACCAGCTCTCGGGCTGTTTTCAACTTTGAAAATGATATTTTTATAAGCTAAATACCGAGGATCATCTTTATGAGCTACCAATAATGGATCTGCAAAACGGAGCAAGAGCAATGATGATTTGTTCTTGATGGCATCATCTATCCAATCAAATGCTTTATTGAGATTGCCTAAAACCACATATAACATAAAGAGGAAAGAATCAGCTGTAAAACCATTAATTCCTTTAGCCTGTTCCTCCAATAGATGTTGATATTCTTGAGTTTTACCCTCCTCATTTTTCAAAGCATAAGCCAATGCTATGGCTCCAGTTTTTTCACCAAGAACAATCACTTCTGAAGGAACTTGGTCATAATAGTTAATGACTTCATCATAAAGACCTAATTTGAGTAAGCAGAGTGCTTTTACTGAATAGGCTGGAATATTCTTGTCATTGGCTTTAATACATTTGTCAAGAAGAACTGCCGCTTTTTCAAAGTCCCCAATCATATAATGATAATAGGCATTGAAGAATTGAGTTTCTTCCGATAAGGGATTGAGAGCTTTAGCAATATCTAAATGCTTTTTTGATTTTGTTCTTTCTCCAGCAATAATATAAAGAAAAGACATGAACTGTTGAGCCTCGGCGTTATTGGGGTTTATCTTAATAGCTTTCTTCATTTCCTGCAGCGATTTATTATAATCACATTCTATAAAGAAAGCTTGATTGGCAAGCTGATAATGAACTCCTGACAGGTTTGGATTAAGATTTAAAGCTTGTTGAGTATATTGATGGGTTTTTTCCCAAGCTTCAGGAAAAGGCAGAAACCCTGTTGTTCCTAAAAAGCTATAGCAATCGGCAAGCCCAAGATGCGATTCGGAATGCTTAGGATCTAGTTCCAGAGCTTTTTTGTATAGTAAAATAGCCTTTTTTACATCTTCTGGATTCCATTTATTCCTTAAATAATTTGCCTTTAAGGAATACTCATAGGTTTTAATATTCTCCGTTTGCTTGTCGACCAAGTGTTCCTGTATTTCTAGATGGCCAAACTCCTCTCTTAATTTATCAGCTATAATTAAGCTAATTTCATCTTGTATTTCGAATATATTATCCAGTTTTCTATCCCAGGTTTCCGACCAAAAATGAAAATCCTCCTCGGCTTGTATCAGCTGAGCCGTTATTCTTACCGTATCATTTGACAGGCGAATACTTCCTTCTAAAATAGTAGATACACCAAGAGTCTTAGCGATGTCTTTTATATTGATGCTTTTGTTTTTAAAGAAGAAAGAAGAGGTGCGAGAAGTCACTTTTAGATTTGGAATTTTTGCCAAAGCATTAATTATTTCCTCAGTAATTCCATCACTAAAATACTCATTTTCCTTGCTACTACTCATATTTGCAAAAGGCAAAACGGCTATGGTCATATCTTTTTTATAGTATCGATTTAAAGTGATTTAATTATTTTATTCAAAGATAAACAATAACAAGAATGCTGGAGGAGCTAGATTCTTTAGTTATTGTTAATAATTGACCAAAGTATTTTATATTACTAACCTCCAAATCAATCTTCTGAGAACTTTAGGTCTAATGAGTTTAAGACCATTTTAGGTGTAGTGTTCCTGATTGACTACAAAGTAGAAATAATACCAATGACAAATCTAAATATACCTTAAATTAGTTTTGATAAAAGTGTAGCTTGATCATGTATCGACACTAACCCATGTAACTAGCAAAATACATTAAGGAGCATTTTGAGGTACACATGGTATAAGCTTAGGTTTCAACCTTGGGTTTTAAGCCAAATCTTTATAAATATTTTATTTTGATCGAAATTCACAATTTTATGGGTAATGTAAATGTGAATTCCGAACCAATTCCTGCTGTGCTTTTTACTGAAATACTGCCTTGGTGTGCTTCTACAATTTTTTTTACAATAGCAAGTCCCAGACCTGTAGATTTCTCATCGTCGGTGGGTTTTGAAGAGGTGGTTTTATATGCTTTAAAAACATTAGGGAGTTCATTCTCTGGAATACCTTGCCCCTCATCAATAACATGCGTTAGGATGGAATTGTCTTGAATTTGAACCTTCACCCAAATTCTTTTAGCTGAATAGGAATACTTTATGGCATTGCCAATTAACCTGAGTTCGGTTTTTAACTATCTGAAATTCAGTTGTTAATGGTGATATTT
>NZ_JABKCA010000106.1 GCF_013166655.1 Lentimicrobium sp. L6 | reverse complement strand
GCTTACGCTTCGATTAAATTACACGAGACTTAAATGGGTAACCCTATTATTTTATATTGATATTTCATTGTTTTAACTTTATCATCATTAAATAGCTTGGAAAAGTCAATTAAAAGTTAAATGATAAGAAAAAAAAAATCCATTTAATGACAACGATTCAAACATTGAACCATCTCTCCAATAATTTCATTATTTAAACTATAAATAATGTGTTTACCGGTTCTTTCTGATTTTAAGATATTTCTATTCTTTAAAATATTTAGGTGATGAGATGCGCTGGCTTGTTCGATATCTAATTTACAAAAAACTTCGCTTACGCACAAAGGACCATTTTCATCTAACATTTCAATAATAGCAATACGAACAGGGTGAGCCATCGCTTTTAACCTAGCGGCTGCTTTCTCAAGATGTTCTAAATCAAAATCAATTTTATTCATGCGGCATTTAACATTTATGAGGCCGCAAATTTAATAAAAGCATTTCAATACCAAATTCACAGTGTCTAGTTTATAACCATTCTAATAAAGTGATAAGCCAGGAAAAATGTATTAAACCTCCAAAGTTGTTAAACTAAATGTACTTCCATCAAACAGTCCTTTGTCGGAGAGTTTTAATTCTGGAATCACCAACAAAGCCATAAAAGACAGAGTCATATATGGTGCATTTAGCTTCGTTCCGAGAGATTTAGCCAATTGATCCAATTGTTCATATTTTTCAGCTACCTGATATCCATCCATATGTGACATAATACCTGCAACGGGAAGCTCCAAAACTGCTGTTCGATCTCCATCTACCCAGCTCACTCCACCTTCCGACTCATTTACTAAATTTACTGCTTTTACCATTTCCTCATCAGTAATTCCGATGGCTACAATATTATGACTATCGTGGGCCACACTCGATGCTATCGCTCCTCTTGTAAACCCAAAACCTTGAATAAACCCAATGGCAGGTTTCGATTTTTGATAACGATTTAGTACCATTATTTTGAGCACATCGGCTTTGGTATCACTAATAATTCCTGAAGATTCTTTTGGAGGAGTATATTCTATTTTATTAGTAATTAATTCTCCATCCATAGCTTGCATAACCTTTATTGTATTCCCTGTATTGGATATATACAAATCTTCGGGCTTAATCTCATTTACATGAAACTTATTGATAGGTTTAACAGAGATACTCTCAATCAAAGTCTTACCATTCTCAGCTACTAATTTACCATCTACAAAAGTTTTCAAGATAGTAAAATCATTCAAATTATCGACCAATATCATATCAGCAGCATTCCCTACTTGCAATAGGCCAATATCTAATTTATAATGTCGTACAGGATTTAAAATACAAGCTTGAAGAATATTCATAAAATCGTATCCATCAGCCAATGCTCGCTTAATAACCTGGTTTACATGTCCTTTTTCTAGATCATTGGGATGCTTATCGTCGGAACACAACATCACAAAATCAGGATGACTATCAATTAATGAAGAAAGGCTTTCATAATTTTTCGCTGCACTACCTTCTCTAATTTGAACAAACATGCCACTCTTTATTTTATCAATGGCTTCCTCGATGGTAAAGCACTCATGATCGGTAGTAATTCCGGCACCCACATATTTAGCGGCATCTTCACCTTTTAATCCAGGAGCATGACCATCAATAGGTTTACCATATTTCTTGGCCGCATTTATCTTGGCCCAAACTTCTTTATCATTAAATAAAACGCCAGGGAAGTTCATCATTTCAGAAAGATATTTAATATCATCTCTTGCTAACAAATCACCTATTTGCTGGCTATCGATACTTGCACCACTAGTCTCGAAAGTAGTGGCAGGAACGCAACTAGGCGCTCCAAAATAGAACTTAAATGGAACCTGTTTTCCATTCTCAATCATAAAATTCACTCCTTCAATACCCATCACATTGGCAATCTCATGGGGGTCACTAACTGTGGCTACTGTTCCGTGTGCTGTTGCCAAGCGAGCAAACTCAGATGGTATCAACATACTACTTTCTACATGAATGTGAGCATCCACCAATCCTGGTAAGATATAATTAGTCTCGGTGATAGAATCGTTGGGAATAATCTTAGAAATCTTATTATCAATGATATGTAATTCGCCTTTAAAAATCTTTCGGCTTATTATGTCAACAATTTGTCCTTTTAAAATCATATGAAAATATTTTGTGTAAATATACAAATGTTAAAAGAATGAAATCAATTGCAAAATACACTGAAATGAGGAGGCTAAAAACAAGTGAAATTCCAACAATCTTGTATATTTGCACAAAACAAAAAGCATGGAGAAAAGACAAGCGAAGGATCCTCGCCCTAGTATAGGAATCAGTCATGGAGACATCAATGGAATCAATTATGAAATCATTCTTAAAGCTCTGGAAGACAAGCGAATGAATGAGCTTTATAACTGTATCCTTTATGGTTCATTAAAAGTGGCCAATTTTTATCAGAACTCCATGGACTTACCAAAAACTAATTTCAATATCATTAAAAGGACAGATCGTACCAATATCAAAAAGTATAATCTGATAAACATTAGTGATAAAGAAATAAATATTGAACCCGGGAAAAGTACAAAAGAAGCTGGTGAATT
This sequence comes from Lentimicrobium sp. L6, assembly GCF_013166655.1. Classification (NCBI taxonomy): domain Bacteria; kingdom Pseudomonadati; phylum Bacteroidota; class Bacteroidia; order Bacteroidales; family Lentimicrobiaceae; genus Lentimicrobium; species Lentimicrobium sp. L6. The sequence continues at coordinate 8,798 of NZ_JABKCA010000106.1, read as the reverse complement.
AGCCTATTTGGCTTTAGAAAGAGCTGTTGGAGATTTGCAGAAAGGCTATATTCAAGCCTTGGTAACTGCCCCAATCGATAAAAACAATATACAATCAGAGCAGTTTAATTATGCTGGCCATACCGATTATTTAGCTGATAAATTTGAGACTAAAGATTATATTATGCTATTGGTTTCTAATTCGCTTAGAATTGGTGTCGTTACAGGTCATATTCCAATAAAAGAAGTGGCACAATCCATCACCATTGAATTGATTCTTTCAAAACTTAGAGTCATGCATAAGTCTATGATTTATGATTTTGGTGTTAGAGGGCCTAAAATTGCAGTACTGGGATTAAACCCACACGCTTCTGATGGTGGTTTAATTGGTAAAGAAGAACAAGAGATTATTATTCCAGCTATTGAAAAAGCACAAAAAGAAGGAATGTTAGTTTATGGGCCTTATGCCGCAGACGGATTTTTCGCTTCCAATAATTATCAAAAATTTGATGCTGTATTAGCCATGTATCACGATCAGGGACTCATACCTTTCAAAACACTTTCATTTAAAGATGGAGTGAATTTCACTGCAGGGCTTCCTATTGTCCGTACCTCACCTGCCCATGGTACTGCTTTAGATTTGGTAAATCAAAATAAAGCATCTGAAAGTAGTTTAAGAGAAGCTATTTATTTAGCCTCAGATATAATTCAAAACAGAAAGACAAATGATTATTATGGTAAAAACCCGCTAAAAACTCAAAAATCAGTAGATAAGCATAGTAAAGATGAAGATATTTCTGCATTACCTAGTCAACCAGACGAAAGCATAGGAGGCTTAAGCATATAAATGAAGGAATTGAACTATTCCATCTCCTTAATAAACCAAATAGTTAAAGGAGAATTACACAGCAGTTGTGATGATGATACAATTATTTATGAATTATTAATCGACAGTAGAAAACTCATCAATGCCAATAGTAGTATTTTCTTTGCTCTTAAAAGTAAGAGAAACGACGGACATAAATATATTAAAAACCTATATAAACGTGGTTTAAGAAGTTTTGTAGTTAGTGAAATTCCAGACCAATTTGAATACTTGGTTAATGCCAATTATATTCTGGTTAAGGATACGCTAAAAGCACTTCAAGCCTTAAGTGCTTATCATCGTTTGCAAATGGATTACCCAGTATTAGCCATTACTGGCAGTAATGGTAAAACCATAGTGAAGGAGTGGATTTACCAAGTTCTACAGGGTGACAAGAGCATCCATCGTAGTCCCAAAAGCTATAATAGTCAAATTGGGGTCCCGTTGAGTGTTTGGCAAATGAAACCACATCATGAAATGGCTATTATTGAAGCAGGTATTTCGGAACCTGAAGAAATGAATAATCTCCAAAAAATAATACAACCCACTATCGGTATCTTTACTAATATTGGTGAGGCACATGGTGAAAACTTTATCAACAATACTCATAAAGCTGGTGAAAAACTAAAACTTTTCACCAAAGTAGATACTCTCATATATTCTCCAGATCAAAAGAGGATTCAAGAGGTTCTTATTCGTTCTGAATTATTAGAGCAAATAAAATCATTTACCTGGAGCATGGAAAGCTATGCTGATGTTCGCATCACAAAGGTAGAGAAATCACAGCAGCATTCTACCATTAAAGCTATTTATAAGGAGAAAGAAATCTCCATAGAAATATTATTTATTGATGATGCCTCAATAGAAAATGCTATTCAGGTTTGGTGTCTTCTACTTTTATTGGGATATGAAGCTGATGTGATTTCAGAGAAGATGTTAGGTCTGGCTCCTATTGCTATGAGGCTAGAGTTAAATGAAGGAATTAATAATTGTAGTATTATTAACGATAGCTATAATTCTGATATCAATTCTTTAAAAATTGCACTCGATTTTCTAGAACAACAGAATCAACATCAACAAAACACCCTCATTTTATCTGATATCTTACAAAGCGGAAAGAATGAATTGGATTTATACAGTGAAATCGGACAACTGATCGAAAAAAAAAATATTACCCGATTTATTGGAATAGGATCAGCCATCAGAAAATACGCTGATAAATTTAAAATTGAAAAACATTTCTTTCAAAATACTAAGGAATTTCTGAATCAGTTTAGCTTTTCCTCATTTAAGAATGAGAGCATTCTTTTAAAGGGTGCACGCTATTTTGAATTCGAACAGATCAGCAAAGCCCTGCAGCAGCAAACCCACCAAACAGTATTGGAAATCAATATGGACCATATGATTTCTAATTTTAACTATTTTAGATCGAAATTAGAAAAAGACACCAAAGTCATGTTGATGGTGAAAGCCTTTTCCTATGGCAGTGGTAGCTATGAAATTGCCAACCTAATGCAGTACCATAGAGCTGATTATTTGGCAGTGGCATACGCTGATGAGGGAGTAGAATTGAGAAAAGCTGGCATCAGCTTGCCCATTATGGTGATGAGCCCTGATGAAGAAAGCATGGATAGTATTTTAAAACACGATCTAGAGCCAGAAATCTACAGTTTCAATATTTTAAATGCATTGGAGAGTTGTATACAGAAGGCAATTCATCCGAAAGACAAACCTGTTAAAATCCATATTAAATTGGATACAGGAATGAATCGCCTCGGCTTTGAAGAAAAAGATTTGGGAGCACTAATCAAGCGCATTCAAATGAATAATCTTTTGCTACCTCAATCTGTTTTTAGTCACTTGGCAGGTAGTGACAATTCTGAGTTAGAAGAGTTTAGTAGACAGCAATTTGAAAAATTTAATTATTTAGCCGCTCAGATACAACAAAGTTGTGAACAAGAATTATTAAGACATATTCTTAACTCGGCTGGAATCACAAAGTTCGCTGAATACCAAATGGATATGGTGAGATTAGGACTGGGATTGTATGGTTTATCTCCTTTTCCTGAGGAGGAAAAAAATCTAAAGAATATTAATAGACTAAAAACCTGTATCACTCAAATAAAAACTATCCAAAGAGGCGAGAGTGTTGGCTACGAAAGAGCATTTATAGCTGAACGAGAAATGCAAGTTGCTACAGTGGCCATTGGGTATGCAGATGGTGTTCATCGTTTTCTAGGTAATGGTAAATTTGCCATGATGGTCAATGAAAAACCCTGCCCTATTATTGGAAATGTTTGCATGGATATGTGCATGCTCGATGTATCTGATTTAGACTGCCAAGAAGGTGATGAAGTTATTGTTTTCGACAACCAGAAAAAAATTAGAGAAATGGCCAATATTGGTCAAACTATCCCCTATGAAATACTGACTGGCATTTCGCAGCGCGTGAAGCGTGTTTATTATAAGGAGTAAACAAATCCTTTTGTTTTGATATAAAAAATGCCAACGAAGAACTCGTTGGCATTTCTGTATTTATCATCTATCTATAAATGATGTAGCAAAAATATTAAAATAATTGGAATTGAATTATTTTTTTTTCAAAAACATTATTTCTCTGTTAAGCCTGTAACATTGAAAGCTTTCAATTCAATTTACATTATCAACCGAAACAAAATAAATTAATGTAGATCAATACTCTATCCATAAATACCGGACATAAAAAAAAGCCAGCGAAGAACTCGCTGACTTTGCATTTACCAATTATCTATCTCGATTCATTGACAAAAATACAATATTGCCAACCTAAAGTCAAATATTTTTAAACTTTTTTTTCTAAAAATTATTTACATTGAAAAAACCAAAGGAAATTGAGACATAAAAAAAGCCAACGAAGAACTCGTTGACTTTGCATTTACCAATTATCTATCTCGATTCACTAACAAAGGTAAGAAAAAAAATCTTTACGTGAACAATTTTATCAATTTTTATTCCGGAAAAGAATATACACTATAAAAGTAAGTGATTAAATATTGACATAAAAAAAAGCCAACGAAGAACTCGTTGACTTTGCATTTACCAATTATCTATCTCGATTCTTGACAAAGATACACATAAATCAGATTTTGTCAAGTATTTTGACCAATTATTTCTCCCCTTTTTAAATATTAACAAACTAAAAGACTATATATCTGCTAATTACAATTGGTATTTTTTTTAAAAAATTACATTCTATTAGGAACTTGGATACCTAATATCGACATTCCACTTGCAATAACTCCCGCAACTTGCTTGGATAACTCGACTCTAAAAGCTTGTTTATTGGTATCCTCTTCTTTCATAATAGAATGCTCCTGATAGAATTTATTGTATTCTTTTACCAATTCGAAAATATAATTTGCTACCATACTGGGACTATAATGTTCCCCAGCTTGTTTTATGGCAGCTGTATAATTTCCTAAATGTTTTACTAAAGCTTTTTCTTTAGCCTCTAATTTTAGGTTACCATTATAGTGGGCAGAAATACCATTCTCGTGAGCCTTACGAATAATAGATTGGATACGAGCATAAGTATACTGAATAAAAGGCCCTGTATTTCCATTAAAATCAATAGATTCTGCAGGATTAAACATCATCTGTTTTTTAGGATCTACTTTTAATATAAAATACTTTAAAGCTCCTAAACTCACTGTTTTATATAGTTCAGCAGCTTCTTCAATAGTAAAATCTTCTATTTTGCCAAGTTCCTCAGTGGTTGCTTTAGCCGTATCATACATTTCTTGCATTAAATCGTCGGCATCTACTACAGTTCCTTCTCTCGACTTCATTTTACCATGAGGAAGCTCTACCATACCATAAGAAAGGTGATGAATATTTTTTGCCCATTCTTTACTTAATTTCTGAAGTACAATCTTTAAAACATCGAAATGATAGTTCTGTTCATTTCCTACCACATAAATCATCTCATTAGGGCTATAGTCCTCTTGTCGTAATTGCGCCGTTCCAAGGTCTTGTGTCATATATACAGAAGTTCCATCCGCACGAAGCAATAACTTCTCATCCATCCCCTCATCTGTTAAATCACACCAAACGGAGCCATTTTCCTTTTTAAAGAGAATACCCTTTTCTAGGCCCTCCTCCACTAATTTCTTTCCTAAGAGATAGGTTTCTGATTCATGATAAACTTTATCGAAGTCAACACCCATATTGGCATAAGTAATATCAAAACCATCATAAACCCATTGGTTCATTCTAGTCCATAGCTCGTAAACTTTTTTATCTCCAGCTTCCCATTTCAGTAACATTTCTTGAGCTTCTAGCATTAGAGGAGCTTGCTTTTTGGCCACATCCTCCTCTATTCCACTCTCTACTAAAGTTTTGATTTCTACTTTATATTTTTGGTCGAAAAGCACATAATAATCGCCAACAAATTTATCTCCTTTGGTATCTGTTGATTCAGGAGTTTTATTTTCACCCCATTTTTGCCAAGCCAACATAGACTTACAAATATGAATACCTCTATCGTTGATCAGGTTCACTTTTTTCACATTCTTACCATTGGCTTTAAGCAATTCAGCTACCGACCAACCTAAGAGGTTATTTCTAATATGTCCTAAATGCAAAGGCTTATTAGTATTTGGAGAAGAATATTCTAAAACCAGAACATCTTTTTCATCCATGGGAGTAAATCCATACTTTTGAGCATTTACAATATTCTCTAAGATATTGAGATAATAATCATCCTTTATCACAAAATTTAAAAATCCTTTAATCACATTAAAGCTATCGATAAAAGGCTCAGCAGCTAGCATTTTTTGGCCTAATTCCTCAGCCGTTTGCTCTGGAGATTTTTTCGATAATCTGGTAAAACCAAAAACAACAATGGTGAAATCACCTTCTAAGTCCTTACGAGTTTGTTGAACGGGAATTTGTTTGGCTTCAATATCTTGGCCATATAGTTCTTTTAGTGCTAATTGCGCTTTTTCTACGAGTTGTATTTCTAATGTCATGCTTTTAAATTTTGGGCTGCAAAGATAGGATTTTTAGCTTGAATTTATAGCGATGAAAATCAAGGTTGTAAATTTTATAAATATAAAGAAAAAGCATGGATTATCAGTCACATAGATTCAAGTAATGCCAGTAGGAAATGATGCATTCTTATTGATTTTAAAATAAAGGTCATTTCAACATCGGTAGAATTTGAAAAGAAGCATATATTATGCAATCTGTTTTTCGATTTACTAATAATCAGCTATTTCATTAGGAATATAATTCTTAAAAAGGCTATTGATGATCTTCTGATACTCCCCTCCTATTTCACTATAGGAATTTAAGCTTTCTGCTAGAATGATTAAATCTTTATCATCTGTGCTATAATAGTGCTGACGTGCTTTACGAAACCCATTCGTGCCTTTTTTTGTATTTAGGAAAAACATATATCCATCCACAGAAGATTGAAGATTGGGGTAGGTTTTAACGAAAACTTTTTGATCATCCTTACCGAATTTCATACCACAGCCCTCTTCATAACAATGAATACCAAAATAGGCATGCCCCTCTTTGGCAAAACGAGATTCGCCCCATGCTGATTCAATAATAGCTTGAGCTATTGCCAAACGCACAGGCACCATCTGAACTTTTAACATCAATTTATCTATGATTAAAGCTACTTGTGAAGGTTCTGTATGATCAATTTCCTCTTTAAAATCATATTTTTTGAGGATTTTTTCAATTTTTATGATCTGATACTTTGTTAATGAACTACTTTTATTAAAAGCAATGTTGATTTTTTTTAAAATAGATCTGTCCTTGTTAATCTGATAATTAGAATATTGTGCTGCTCTTATAATATCTTTCATAAACACAAGCTTCGGTTCAGTCAATTCTTTCTTCCCTTCAAAACTAAGGTTCAGATCCTTACCTTCATAAAAAGACTTCATATCTCTTTCGTAATTATAGAAAAATAAAATAAGTCCCATGCCTATCAGCATCAGAAAAAACAAAATGAATTTAAATCTATCTAACATCTTCCAAAAATAATACTTTTAAATATATACTATCAATATATTTCATGTCAAGACCTAAAAACATCTAAAAACACTTCTATTCATTAAAAAATTCTACCTTTGCAGCGATAATAACAATAGAGGTGCCTTAATACTACGGGCTGAGAACACACTCTTAAAACCTGATCCAGGTAATGCTGGCGGAGGGAATTAAGTATCAATACCACTCTATTGGTTTTTAATAATTCATTCAAAATCAATAAAATGTTTAAACAATTATTAGTTATTTTAGGAATCATTGCTCCAATGGTTTTATTTTCTCAAATTAAAATGAGTGGCCAAGTGGCTGATGATGAATCAGGCGCACCTTTAGTTGGTGCACACATTCAAATTAATGGAATCCAGAGTTTTCAGATGGTGACCGATAATAGAGGTGCCTTTGCTTTTAACAATATCGCAACAGGAACTTATGAGGTTAAAGTTAGCTTTGTGGGTTATCAAACCTATAAAGAAACTTTAGAGCTTGCTGATGATTCTCATATTTCAGTAAATCTAAAAGAAGGCTTGGTGGGTGAAGAAGTAGTTGTCTTTGCTAATAGAGTTAGTGATAATGCTCCTTCTGCTTTTCAAAATTTAAACAAAGCCGAAATTAACAACAGAAACAATGGTCAAGATTTGCCATTCATTCTTAACAACAGTCCATCTCTAGTGGCTACATCAGATGCTGGTAATGGTATTGGCTATTCTGGCTTCAGAATTCGTGGTTCGGACATGACTCGTATTAATATCACCATGAATGGTGTTCCTATGAATGATGCAGAAAGTCATTCTGTTTATTTCGTGGATCTTCCAGATTTGGCTTCTTCATTAGATAATATACAAATTCAGCGTGGGGTTGGAACGTCTACTAATGGAGCTGGGGCTTTTGGTGCCAGTATCAATATGCAAACGACCACTCTAAACGATCAGCCTTATGCTAAATATGATGGTCGTATTGGCTCTTATAATTCCATGAAAAACACAGTGAGTTTTGGAACCGGTTTATTAAAAAACAATTTAGCATTTGATGGTCGTTTATCAAAAGTTCATTCTGATGGTTATATTGACCGTGCTTCTGCCGATTTAAAATCTTTATATTTCTCTGGAGGATACTATGGAGAAAAAGATGTGCTTAAATTTATGATTCTAACTGGTAAAGAAGTTACTTATCAAGCTTGGGGAGGAATGCCAAAAGCTTCCCTAGACACCAACAGAACCTATAATCCTTATACCTATGATAATGAAGTTGATGATTATCAACAAGATTATTATCAATTACATTATACTCACTCTTTTACTGATAAACTAGGCTTTAATGCTACCGCTTTCTATACCAGAGGAAAGGGGTTTTACGAGCAATCTAAAGAGGGTAGAAAATTTGAGGACTATTTATTAGACGATGTAGTTATTGGCGGCGATACCATCACAAGAACCGACCTAATCCAAAGAAAATGGTTGGATAATCATTATTATGGAGCCAATTTGAGTTTAAACTACCAAGACAGAAAATTGGAAGCCAATATAGGAGCTGGATGGAACCAATATGATGGAGACCATTATGGACAAGTCATTTGGTCACAATATGCTAGTAATGGAGATATTCGCCATCAGTGGTATGATAATAATGGCTTAAAGACAGACTTTAACATATACGGTAAAGCCAGTTATATGATTACTCCTTCTCTTTCTGCTTTTGGAGATCTACAATACCGTCATATTGATTACAAGATTAAAGGAACTCATGATGACTTAAGAGATATTAGCCAAAATCATGATTTCAATTTCATCAATCCTAAAGTTGGTATAACTGGTCATATTGGTAATTTAATGAAGGTATATGGTAGTTTTGCCATTGCCAACCGTGAGCCAAGCAGAAGCAATTATAAAGATGCTGACGAAGGATATAACCC
>NZ_JABKCA010000105.1 GCF_013166655.1 Lentimicrobium sp. L6 | reverse complement strand
ATATTACGATTAACAACTGAATTTCAGATAGTTAAAAACCGAACTCAGGTTAATATTGAATTGTAAACAAATAAAAAGTCTGAAACATATGATGTATTTCAGACTTTAAAATTCTTTTTTAAAAAAACTTATTTGATTTCGCTTCCTGGTTTTATGTGATCAGCAGGCGCTACAAATTGTAAGCTGCCATCAGCATCTTCTGCCATCAATATCATTCCTTGAGATTCGATTCCGCGAAGTTTTTTTGGAGCTAAATTTACCAAAATACTCACTTGTTTTCCAATAATGTCTTCGGGTTTATAGTATTCAGCAATCCCACTAACCACTGTTCGTTTATCAATACCTGTATCTACAAGTAATTTGAGAAGCTTTTTGGTTTTGGCTACTTTTTCAGCTTCTAAAATGGTACCAACTCTGATGTCCATTTTAGCGAAATCTTCAAATTGGATATTCTCTTTTACTGGAGTTGCCACTTTTTCAGCTGCTTCATTGGCTTTCTTGGTATCTAATAATTTTTGCACTTGAGCTTCTACATCAGCATCCTCTATTTTGTCAAAAAGGAAATCAGGTTTTGGTAATTCTAGGCCTGCGGTAATTAAATTCTTATTTTTAGCTGTATTCCAACTCTTTTCTTTAAGCAATAATAAATCGCTAAGTGTAACAGAAGTGAAAGGTAGGAAAGGCTCACATAATATGGCTAGAGCAGCACTAATTTGGATAGAGATATTTAAGATAGTCTCTACTCTTTCGGGATCAGTTTTGAATATTTTCCAAGGTTCTGTTTCTGTCAGGTATTTATTTCCTAAACGAGCCAGATTCATTAACTCTTGAATGGCTTCACGGAATTTATAGACTTGTATTTTATCACCGATTCTATCCGCAAAAGAAGTCATTTCTGTTAAGGTAGCTTCGTCGAGTTCTGTGAGTTCATGCTGGCTTGGTACCACTCCTTTAAAATACTTTTGTGTAAGAACCAAAGTACGATTAACAAAGTTTCCGAAGATGGCTAAAAGCTCACTATTGTTTTTGGTTTGAAAATCCTTCCAAGTGAAATCATTATCTTTAGTTTCAGGAGCATTAGCAGTTAATACATAACGCAGAACGTCCTGTTTGCCAGGAAAATCTTCTAAGTATTCGTGTAACCAAACGGCCCAATTTCTACTAGTTGAAATTTTATCATTCTCCAAGTTTAAGAATTCATTGGCAGGAACATTCTCTGGCATAATATAAGAACCTTCAGCTTTTAGCATAGAAGGAAAAATGATACAGTGGAATACAATATTGTCTTTCCCAATGAAATGAACCAGTTTGCTATCGTCTTCTTTCCAATAAGGTTTCCAGTCTTTACCTGTTTTCTCAGACCACTCTCTACTGGCAGAAATATATCCAATAGGTGCATCAAACCAAACATAGAGTACTTTCCCATCAGCACCCTCCACTGGAACTTTTACGCCCCAATCTAAGTCTCTAGTTACCGCTCTTGGGTGTAGACCTTGATCAATCCAGCTTTTCACCTGACCATATACTGTTGGTCTCCAGTCTTGTTTATGTCCTTTCAATATCCATTCACTAAGCCAATCTTCGTACTCATTTAGTGGAAGATACCAATGCTTAGTTTCTTTTAGTTCTGGAATATTTCCTGTTAAAGCAGATTTAGGATTAATTAAATCAGTAGCGCTTAAACTGGTTCCACAGCTTTCACACTGATCACCATAAGCTTTCTCATAACTACAGTGAGGGCAAGTTCCGGTGATATATCTATCAGCTAAAAACTGATTGGCTTCTGGATCGTAATATTGCTCAGCAGTTTTTTCAATAAATTTACCTTCCTCAAATAGTTTCTTAAAGAAATCGGAGGCCGTTTCGTGATGAATAGGGGCAGAAGTACGAGAATATACATCGAAAGATACTCCTAAGTCTTCAAAGCTTTTCTTGATGATGCCATGGTATTTGTCCACTACATCTTGAGGCGTGATGCCTTCTTTTTTCGCTTTAATAGTAATAGGTACGCCATGTTCATCGGAACCACCAATGAATAAAACATCATTGCCAGTGCTTCTTAAATAGCGCGCATAAATATCAGCAGGAATATAAACGCCTGCTAGGTGTCCAATATGAATAGGGCCATTGGCATAAGGTAATGCCGATGTTATGGTATATCTTTTGAAGTCTTTATTCTGCACTTGTGTCATTATCGTAATTTTTTGCAAAGGTATTTATTGTGGGTGAATTTTGCTAATGTGTTATTCTTTCTCTGTTTTAGTTCCATTAAGGTAATTATAAACAGAGGAAATAGTATACAATGGGAGGTTTACAAACTCTTCTCTTTGATAGAAATTTTGAGGGGAGGCTCTGAATATTAACCCTGGATTGTATTTTTGGCTATAGCTTCTTAAGCTTTTTAGAGTTTTGCTAGTTCCGCTTTTTACTTCAACTGGATATATTTCTTTCTTGTTCTGAATAATGAAATCCACTTCAGCTTCTCCACGACTAGTCCAGTAAAAGAGTTTACCTTCGGTATGTCCTTGTAATTCCATGGCCACAAAGTTCTCAATAAATGCACCATTATATTCTTTAAATAATGCAGATGGATTTACAATAGTATCAGAAGTAATTTGAAGTTTGGCGCCGAGTAAACCCGTATCCAATAAGAATATTTTAAACTTGCTCTGGTCGGTATATCCCGCCAATGGAAGTTTTGGTGTTTTAATAAGATAAGAGATATTGATAAGGCCTGCTTGTCTTAGCCATTCTATCGAATGTTCATATTGAGCAGCTCTAGCTTTGTTCTTTATATCGCTATACTTGAATTTCTTGTTTTCTTTAGCCAATTGGTAGGGTATAGAATTCCATATTTCTAAATTCTTAATGACTTGCGATTTATTGGTGTACTTGGAAAAATCGTTTTCATAAGATTTTAGAATGTCGTTTTGTATTTTTCTAGATGCGGTGATGTCAGAATGGTCGAGGAAGTTTTGTAATACTTCTGGCATGCCTCCCAAAAACAGGTATTGCTTTAGGTGTTTTATAAGTTTATTATGGATGGGTTCAGGAAATTGTTCAACTTTAACTAAAGATTCTAATTTATCGCATAAAACCTCTTCCCCGAAAGCTCTTAAGTATTCAGAAAAACTCATAGGATACATACTCAGAAAAGTTACTTTTCCTACAGGAAAACTTTTATCTTTCCCAACAGCTACCCCTAAAAGAGAACCTGCTGCAATGATATGGTATTCTGGAGCATATTCTTGAAAATACTTTAAAGATTTTAATGCTTTTTCTGATGCCTGAATCTCATCAAAAAAGAGAAGGAAAGAATTAGCCTCGATTTTCACCCCTTTATAGAAGCTGATATTGTCAATGAGTTTTTTAGGGTCCAAACTACTTTCGAAAAGGCTATCTAATTCTATATCTTTTTCAAAATTTAAATACAAGTATTTTTTATATTCTTGTTTTGCAAAATCATCTACTAAATATGTTTTGCCAACCTGTCTAGCGCCCTGTAAAACAAGTGGTTTTCTGTTTTTTGAATCCTTCCATTTTACTAATTTCTTATACAGTTCCCTTTTCATAATTTTCCTCTATCTTGATAAAAGTGTTACAAACATACAGAATTATCTTGGTAAAAGTGTAATGTTTTGTATGATTTATCTTGGTAAAAGTGTAATATTATATTTTGTATATGTTGTTAAAAGTGTAATTATTGCTTGTGTTTACCTTAGCAAAAGTGTAATAAATGGCTTAAATTACCTTGTTAAAAGTGTGGTTTTAGGATTGATTTATGTTGCTAAAAGTGTAATAAATGGATTGAACTACCTTGTTAAAAGTGTAATGTCACTCCAAAATAGCGCGCAATATTAGTTTAGTATTATTTTGAGCAATACCTTAAATCAAATGAATGTTCCCGAGTTTTAACTCAGGATAATAATATTCCTTTGAAATACATTCTATTTTAGAAAATATTATATTCAATGTAACTAATCAGGCAATCAACAAATTTTTAGAACATAGGTAATTGTTGATTTTTTTGTTTTGCCCCAATTCCCTAAAGGGAGCCAAAAAAATCAAATCCTGCTGTTTATTTACAATCCATAGTAGGAGTAGCTATATCATGTTTCATGAAACTGTTGTGTATTTTCCCTGACACCCTTTAGGGTTGGGGCAATCAGGGAAAATTTGATTAGATATTTTATTCTGATTAGTAACTATTCAATAAAAAAAAACAGGCTCAGAAGAATTCAAAGCCTGTTCTATATTTTTGCTAGGAAAAGAAATGGACTAACGTTTGATATTCTCAACGGCTAATGTCAATCTTTTGATGGCCTCTTCTTTACCAATTAATTCTATGATTTTAAATAAATCTGGTCCTTTGCCGTCTCCAACAATGGCCAAACGAAGAGCATTCATAACAGCACCAAAGCCAATTTCTTTTTCTTCGATATATTTGGTAACTAAATCGTGCATAGGAACAGCTTCCCAAGTATCGGTATTTTCTAAAATTTCTTTGATATCTGTAATAATATTGGGGGTATTCTCTTTCCAACGTTTTTTTATAACCTTTGGATTATATTCAGTTGGAGTTTGAAAGAAGTAAGAAGCTTGCTCCCAAATATCTTTTACGAATACACAGCGTTCTTTTACCAAGCCAATAACTTCAATAGCCATGGAATCATCATACGCCGTCACTCCATTTTCTATTAAAATAGGCCTTAGAGCCTCCAGTAATTGAGCCTCATCTTGGTTTTTCATATATTGCTGATTGAACCAATTGGTTTTGTCTGGGTCGAATTTTGCGCCCGATTTCCCCACTCTTTCTAAGCTAAAAGCAGCAATTAATTCTTCCATTGAGAAGATTTCTTGCTCAGTTCCTGGATTCCATCCCAATAAAGCTAACATATTGATGAAAGAATCAGGAAAGAAACCGTTTTCTTTATATCCTGCAAAAACCTCATCTGTTTTTGGGTCTTTCCAGCTCATAGGGAATACGGGGAATCCCATTTTGTCGCCATCTCTTTTACTCAATTTACCTTTTCCTACTGGTTTAAGGATAATAGGAAGATGCGCAAAAATGGGCTCCTCCCATTTATAAGCTCTGTAAAGCATTACATGTAGTGGGGCAGAAGGCAGCCACTCTTCGCCTCTAATAACATGGGAGATTTCCATCAAATGGTCATCTACAATATTGGCTAGGTGATAGGTTGGCATTCCGTCAGATTTGAATAGGATTTTATCATCTAAGCGAGAAGTATTTACGGTAACATCACCTCTAATGGCGTCAGTAAAAGTGACTTCTTCGTCTTCTGGCATTTTAAAACGAATCACGTATTCAGAGGATGTTAAAAGAGCTTTAGTTTCATCAGCAGATAGAGTTAATGAGTTTTTTAAAGTTTTACGAGTTTCTGCATTATATGTGAAGACACTTTTCTCAGCTTCGGCAGTATCTCTCAGGGAATTCAATTCCTCAGCAGTATCAAAAGCATAATAAGCACAACCACTATCAATCAATTCCTGAGCATATTTTATGTATAATTCTTTGCGCTCAGATTGCTTGTATGGCCCAAATTCTCCTTTACCTTCAATGCCTTCGTCAAAATTGATACCACACCACTTCAAAGATTCTTTAATGTAATCTTCAGCGCCCTCCACAAAACGAGTTTGGTCGGTATCTTCAATTCTTAGAATCATTTTTCCACCATTCTTTTTGGCGAATAAATAATTATATAATGCGGTTCTCACTCCTCCAATATGTAGTGGTCCTGTTGGACTTGGTGCAAATCTGACTCTTATATTTGACATCTTATAGCTTTTTAAAATTGATTTGCAAAAATACAAGAATAAGGGACATAATTAAACAAAGGTTTTATCATTCAAGGAATTCGATAAATATTGTAAGGAATAGTAGAGGATAGTAAAAAATGGTAATAGATAGTAAAGGATTGTAAATTGATAGAATCAAATCATTCAATCATTAAAATAAAAAAATCCTGTAACTATTTTATTTACCTTTCCGTCATACTATTAAATCCGGAAATCAAAAGGTGAAAATCAACGATTATAATCAATGTGTAGATCAGTATGCTGATGGGGTATTTCGCTTCATTGTCAAACATATGAAAGTGGAGGATCGTGCCCGTGATGTGGTGCAAGATGCTTTCTTGAAGATGTGGGAGAAGAAAAGCGATATTAAGGCTGAGAAGGCAAAATCCTACTTGTTTACTACAGCTTACCATTGTATGATCGATGTGATTAGAAGAGAAAAGAAAGTGCAATATCATGATGAAATTTCCCATCATGCCGTTTCAGATGGAATGCAGTCACCAGATATTCAAAAGCTTTTGAATTTGGCATTGGATCGCCTGCCAGAAATACAGAGAACGGTGGTTTTGCTTCGGGATTACGAAGGCTATAACTATGAGGAAATTGGCGAAATATGTAAGCTGAACGCATCACAAGTGAAGGTCTATATTTATAGAGCCCGACTGACGATGAAAAAGTTTATTGGAAAACCGGAGGTAGTAATATGAGGATTGATTTTAATAATTATGAGGAGTTTGTTCTCGATTTTCTAGAAGGAAATCTGAATGAACAAGGAACTGAAGAAATGAAAGCCTTTCTTTTGATACATCCTGATATTGCCGAAGATTTAGAGGATTTAGATGAAATAGTTTTAGAAGCTGGAAATCAGATTCTACTTGATACCGATTTTACCAACCAATTAAAAAATACAGAGATTAAAGCAGTCGCCTCCATAAATGAAGATAATTATAAGGAGGTTTTGATTGCAGAATTTGAGCAGGATTTAACCGAAGAGCAAGGACAAGATTTAAACGAGTTTTTACTTATAAACCCTCAATTAAAACAAGAACAAGTACTCACACAGAGCCTTAAAGTACAATCGGATTCCACTGTGGTTTTTAAGAATAAATCCAGCCTTAAAAAAAAGAACAGAGCTGTAGTGACCTTATGGACTATTAGTACCTCAGTAGCTGCCGTTTTATTAATTTCATTGTGGCTTTTTAATCTACCCTCCTCCAATACCCGTCTCCTTAATTTAGAAGCCATACAAAGTATTGAAATAACCACTTTAGTTATCGAAGAATCCCCTTCTACATTACAATTGCAGGCAAAAAATGGGGAGCTTAAGATATCGAGTTTCCCTAAGGAAATTGAAGAACTGCCAATAAGACCGAGAATGGAAAGTTTAGAAAGTTTGACAAGCTTGACGAGTCAAATAGTTATTGAGGATAGAGGCTGGAAAAACGAGATGATTTTATTGCAAGCTTATGCTTTTGATAAAAATCAACGTGGTACTCAAATAGATTTAGCCGATTTTCCAGCGACCAATAAAAGTGGCCCTATCAAGTTAATTTCGTCAATGCTATGGAAGACTACCAAAGCCAGTGTTAAAAGTTTTGGTGATGAGCTAATCAGTGATGATGTAAAACTTTTTAGCGCCGAAAATATTGGCGATCTCACTGGAGGAATGTTTCAAATAAAACGACCAAGTAAAGGAGTAGAATAAAGACAATATTATTCACTTGTTTTCCCTCATTTAGCCATTCGATCATTCAATCCATTTTACCTTCACTCATTTCTTCATTAAACCCTACACTTATTTCTTCATCCACTGTTCTCCTTTAAAAGGTTCTACGGTAATGCTTTGAATCTTATCAAATTCCTCTTCTGTAAATTGTTTGGTGATTTCGAATTGAAAATCTAAAGCTGGGAGTTTATTAAAAATATATCCTCTATATGCGACATCGGCATTGGTACTCCAAACCGATGATTGGATCTCCGCATATTGTGTGAGGAAAGCATCAGGTATAAACTCCACATTTTCTCCATCAGAAACCTCAAAAATGGCTTTACAGTGTGCAGCTTCAAATAGGAATGTAATATACTCTCTGACTACGTCTAAAGTTTTCGGATTCATAAACTTGTAAAAAGTCACCACCTTGCTATTGGTGAGGAGGTTTTCACCTTCAGTTAATACTAATATATAGGGTGTGTAGTCTTTGGAGAAGAAATCGAAAACTGTATTATAGCGATTGAGCCAAGATTCGTTGATTCGATTTTTATCTTGAGTAGTAAGAGGTTTTTCATATTTTTGGAAGGTGAACATCATGATGCCTGTCATGTCATTTACTCCATAAAACTTCAGCGGAACAGCACTTCTCCGCCCGTAAGCTCTACTTTTATTATTAACTTTAGGTTCTACGGTAGGAACTATTAAATCAATGAGTTTGGTGGCTTCTTTTATTTTTCCGTTTTTCTTTCTTTTAAAGACCTTAAAGGCATATCGATCATAATCAATATGGTCGGTACTGTTTTGTCTTACGGAATGGGCTACCGGAATTTGATATTTCATCTGCTCTGTTTCTAGCGCCAATTCTGATAAAATTCTCTTGAGGTTATAAAATTCTATACTGTAGTTTGCATTAGTTTGTGCTGATAATACGCCTTTAATGCTGTAATTACTTCCACTTCTTTGAGGCTCACCCATACGTAGGTTATAATCCCAAATAATGCCATAGTCTTTCATCTCATGAACATCGAATAGGGCTTTAGCCATATTGTATTCATCATCTTTCATTTTATCCCAAGCTTTAAGATCGGAAACCAATCCAGAGGTTTGGTATTTTACTTTTACACCACTTGCTTCAAGGCTTTCCATCATTTGCTTTTCTACAATGATGGCGGCAACTACGACTTTATACTCATCATCAAATTTGCTCTCAGAAAGCTTACGGTGTTCTTTGATAAACCCATGGCTTAAGGACAAAACTTCATCTTTTATAATCTCGTCGTTCTCAATTTCTGTAATACTACTCACATACGCACCTGCAGCTTGTTCCACAGCGTTCTGTAGGGCTTTCTCTAAAGCTAATTCAGGATTAGCTCCATAACCATCCGCAATCACCTTTTTTTCACCTTCAAGGGCTTCTAAGGTAATCATCTCTTCATCATATTGAGCCATTATTGTAGTAGTCAGGCCTAAAAAGCATAATAAGATTATAAATGTGTTTTTCATAGTACTTGTTTTATTTTTCTATTTGATTTCTGCTCCAATTATCTAGATTTGGTGTCTGAAGATAATAAGCATTGAGAGCATCGAGATTTGGAAAATCAAGTATAGATAAGCAAAGGCTGATATTTCCTTTTAAATAAAGTGTTTCTGGGTTCATGTTATATGCTAAAAGTAAAAATGGGAGGCCTTTTTCTGGATGGTCTTTAAGTCGGTAAGTGGCACCTATTAAATTAAGAGTTTCAGAGCTGAAACCATTTAAATTAATTTCATTTTGTAGCCATTCTATGGTTTTTTTAAAGTCTTCTTCTGCAAAGGATACTAGTGCTTTTTGATAAAATTCTCCAGGGCTGGTGATTTGTAAACCATAAATATTAAGAGCAGCGGGATAAGCCATAACAACATCAAAAGAAGTTGCATTTTCAAAACCTGGGAAATCAGCTTTGTTCCTTTCATCTATTGCAAATGATTGGATTTCCCACCATAAGCCTTTCATCTCATTTAAGGCTTCTTCTAATTCATTAAAAGCAGCTTTCTTCTTGTTATATGGAGCACAAGTAAATAGGATTTTATACTTAATAAGTCTTTCGAAATTGCAATTTGAAATGGGTAACTCAAATGCTTGATAGGTTGAGGCTTCTAAAATGCTATCGCTTTCGAATAACGAATATTGAAGCTGAGAATAAGGATGGAGCTTCAATAAATGCTGATATTCTGTTTCTAGTTTCCCTCGTCCACTTAAAAAGAAACCCTCTATATCTCTCGATTCTTCTATATCATTGTCTTCCTCTTGAAATAACAGACAAGCGGCAGAAAGGCTCCTCTTCCTATCGAAATTGGATTGTAATAACTGATTTAAGTCGACTTGAAAATAGGAGGATTCTTCAATTGTAAAATCCTCCTTATTGCATTGGAAATAGATACATCTGCTGGCACCACAATTGTCCCATGCAGTGGCAGTGAAATGGTTTATTTGTGCCTCAAAGTGAAGTTGACTATAATCCACAAAAGCTTCAAATAATTCTTCTTTATTATCATGATTTATTACGGTGTTTTTAAAAATAATATAGTTTCCAACTAAGTCAACGGCTTTTAGGCGCAAGCGACTTTTAGCCATTTGCAATCGCCTGCTTCCGGGAATGTTTTCTTTGAGCTGTGCTTTAACTTGATAAACAGATTTGTCAATCAATATTTCATAATTCGCTTTCTCATCAGAATAATAAACCTGAGCATGCAATGGCAATGACAAAGTCAAGAATAATCCGACCAAAAACAGACTATATATCGTCTTCGTCACCAGTAACTATGGTTTTGCTTTTCTTAGTTTGTTGACGTTGTTGTTCTGCATTACGTCCATCTGGAGATATGGCATCTTCTTTCTTCTGGAAATCTTTTTGAAGTTGATTTGCCTGAGCAGCATTCGATGGGGTCCAAGCTACTACATAACCTGCAATATCATGACCAGATACAGGATGTTTTCCTTTCCATTGTCTGATTTCAGTTGTTGCCAAGTTTAATGTGCTTTCCTTAGCCTTTACAGCTTGTTCCCATTTCTGGCGACTGTAATAAGCTTGTGTACCATCATCATATTCTTTTAGTTTTTCTACATTTTGAAGAGACTCCTCTGCTACTAAATCTTCTGCCACAAAATTCTTAATATTATTTACTGCATTAAGTCTTGCTTGGCTATATGCTCTTGAGAACGCCGCGGATTGGCGAGAACCAGAAGATCTGACTTCTTGTTGACCATAACCGAAGATGATCATTTCTCCAGAACTATTAAAGGTTACTTGTGCGCCTAGTTTTCCTACTAATTTATCTTCAGGCATTCCTTTTATCTTCTCCACGCTATTTTTTACTTTTCCAATTGGAGTTTGATATGAGGTATTGCTTTTGATAATGGAAGCCAAGGATTGGAATTCAGGAGAGTATTTCATACAAACTGCAATTTGGTAATCATCATTACCAGCATCACCTTCTGCAATCATAACTGTTGCGCATCCTTTTACCATTCCAGCTACTAAAGACTTTACAGTTTGATTGAAGTTTTGTTCGTAGGCAGCATGTTTTTCTGATTCATTCATTTTGGCAATTTCTTCTTCCGAAACACCAACATATTCCAAGGCTTTGTCCAATGATTGATCTAAAACTTTAATGGCTTTGTCTAACATGCTTGCTTTTGAACTGGCATCTGGGTCTTCGCCTTCAATGATATCTTCGAGCATGGTAAAACCTCTACCTGATGTGATTTGTTCTCCGGCCATTCTGAGGAGGTTCATTTTAGCTGTTAATTCTGCAATATTATAAGCTATGTTTCTGCTGTTGATAAATCCTGTCATATTGCTAGGACGAGCAGTAGTTGCCGCAGCCACAATATAAATGGAGCCATCTGAGTTTATGGAACCTAAGCTTTTCCCTTTTTTTACCAATACACTTGAAATTTTATCTCTAAGAACATCCTCTGGATATTCTACCATTTCGGTTTGTACTTCTTGGGTTTCTGTTACGGCATCTGTTTTAGCTAAGTCAGCAGGATTTTGAGCAAAGGTAAAGCCCATCATTCCAACAAATAATAGTGAGAGTACAATTTTTTTCATATGATTTTATAGGGTTACCCATTTAGTTCACAAATAGTTGTATATGAGTATATTATTT
>NZ_JABKCA010000104.1 GCF_013166655.1 Lentimicrobium sp. L6 | reverse complement strand
ACTCTTTAATCCGAACTCTTTATTCTGATTCTCCCCATAAAAATTAACATGAGCCCTTATTTGGGCATTACATAATGAATACCAGCATCAGGACCTAAAGGCAACCCGATTAATAACCAAGCTACCAATAATATAATCCAGATGAATAAGAAAGCCATAGAGTAGGGCAACATGGTTGCAATAATGGTTCCAATTCCAGCTTTTGGTTCATATTTCTGGAAGAAGGCAATGATTAAGGCGAAGAAGCTCATCATGGGAGAAATTACATTAGTCACACTATCACCAATTCTATAAACCACCTGCGATAATTCGGGAGAATAACCCATAATCATAAACATGGGAATAAAGATAGGTGCAAGAATAGCCCATTTGGCAGAGGCAGAGCCCATCACCATATTAATGGCCGCTGAAAGAAGTATAAATAATATCATAAGTGGTACAAGTCCAATATCTAGCGACATCAATAAACCCGCACCTTCTACTGCTACTATCATACCTAAATTACTCCACTTAAAATAAGCTACAAATTGAGCCGCAAAGAATACCAAAACCATATAGGTGGCCAAGGATCTCATACTGGCCGACATTCCATCAACCACATCTGCATCGTTTTTGAATTTTCCGGTGGCAATTCCATAAGCTAATCCAGCACCACCAGCTGATACGAATAACATTCCAACCACTCCTTTAATTAAAGGACTGCTTAAAACACCTCCATCTGCTCCTCTAAAGAATCCATCTTCAGGAATAATTCCTATTAAAGTTATGACGAGGATAGATAAAATGACAGCAGAGGCCCAGAGTAAACCTTTTTTCTCTTGTCTTGATAGTTTATCGAAGCTATCGCCAGATTGATCATGCCCTCCTTTATACGTTCCCAAACGAGGTTCTACCAATTTCTCGGTGACAAAAGTTCCTGCGAAAGCAATGATAAAAGTAGAGGCTACCATGAAATAATAATTCGCAGTTGGGTTTACTTCATAACTTGGATCTAGAATTTGAGCTGCCTCTTGCGAAAGACCTGCCAAAAGTGGATCGATGGTTCCAATAGCGATATTGGCACTAAAACCACCCGAAACTCCAGCAAAAGCTGCAGCCATCCCTGCAATGGGATGTCGACCAACCGCAATAAATACCACTCCCGCCAATGGTATGAGTAATACATATCCAACATCAGAAGCCATATTAGATAAGATACCTGCAAATACCATCACAAAGGTAAGTAAGTGTTTTGGTGAGTTGAGCACCATCAAGCGAATAATTGCATTGATCAAGCCACTATGCTCCGCAATTCCAATACCCAGCATGGCCACCAATACAATACCTAGAGGAGCGAAACCAGTGAAATTATCTACCATTTCGAGTAATATCCTATGAATTCCATCGTGAGACAATAGGTTAACGGGTTTAATGAGTTCGCCTGTTCCGGGATGTATGACCTCCCAACCCATAAAGTGCCCAATGGCGGAGAAGATTAAAGCGATAAGGGCGAAAAGAGCAAATAAGGTAGCCGGATGAGGAAGGGCATTACCTGCTTTTTCAGTATAATTCAACATCTTTTGAAAGAATCCAACTTTCGGCTTGCTTTGACTCATAGGAAATGATTAAAGTATTATACACTAAAGATTAAGAATCTGCAAACCTATGAAATTTTCCATGCTTAGAAAATTAGATAAGTGCTATTAGGTTTATTTTAACAGCTCATTCATTTTTAAATTTTTATATTTTCAATTGAATCTTTTTTTTAAGATAAAATAGGAGCGTTTTCTATAAGCACCAAAAGATGGAGCCTCTATATTAATTGTATTTTAATTCTGTTTTAAGATCTACTTCATCGACCAATAAAACAGGTTAGATAACTCAAGTTTCGCAATGGTTATAAATCATTGATACCAGGAGTTTTAATAAATATTGAATTATGATAACGTAAAGAATATCAAGAAGATAACATATCCAGGTTAGATAGGTATTGACTTTGTTACTCTTAGTGTCTTTGAGTCTTGGTGGCTAATAATCAATATCTTGCCAGTAAGTCACCAAGGCACAAGGATTCATTATGAAAAGTTCTATTTTTTTTATCGCCTGATATTGAATATGCTGCAAGATTTAATCAGCATGTGAAACTTCAGTTAAATAATGGACTGTTTGGGTTTTGATTTTTGAATATCATATTATTATGTATTTTTGTATCACATATATAACCATTATCAATACCTGAAGCAAGCCTTCAATTATTGAGCCCAATTAATGCAACCATGATCAAATTTTTATTTCGTTTTATTACGGTTCTATTACTACTTATAGGAACTGTGCCTTTTACCCCTAGTTTTGCTGCTTCCCCAGGAGATATTGTGATTACTGAGATTATGTATAACCCTCCTGAATCTGGTGTTGACAGCTTAGAATATATTGAAATCTATAATACCACCTCGAGTGATATTAACCTTGGTGGATTTTCCATAAGCGATCAAGATGATTATTATTTTCCAACTGATGCTTTTATTGCAGCACATGGTTATGTGGTTATTGCAAAAGACTCCATGGCCCTTGAAAGAAATTTTGGATATCCTGATGCCTATAATTTAAATTTTGATGGCTTGGCGAATGGCGGAGAAAGAATAACTGTGAAAGATAATAATGGAGTAATTTTGAATGAAGTGGTTTTTGATGATAATGCGCCTTGGCCTGAAGCCGATGGGGATGGTCCATCTATGGTATTATGTGATCTGTCTAGCGACCATACAGATGGTGCCAACTGGACTGCCTCAACTACTACAACCGGAATTGTGATTAATGGCAAAGACCTTTTCGGAAGTCCCGGAAGCCATGATGACGCCTGTAGCCCTCCTTGTGAAGATACAGAATCTACTATTAATCCAAGTGTTTGTGGCTCCTATACTTCGCCTAGTGGAAATCATACTTGGACCAGCACTGGTGTTTATGAAGACATCATTCCAAATGCAGATTTTTGTGATTCTCTAATTACTATAAACCTCAGTATACTCCCAAATTCTGAGTTTACAGATATTAATGAAGCTTGTGAAAGCTATATTTGGATAGATGGAAACACCTATACTGAAAGTAATAATGTGGCCACCTATATATTGGAAAATGCCATGGGTTGCGACTCCATCATCACCTTAGACTTAACGATTCTGGAAAGCTCCTATAGTACTGATGTTTATGAGGAATGTGAATCTTTTATTTGGATTGATGGAAATAATTATACAGAAAGCAATTTTACCGCAACTCATATTATTGAAAATGCTGCAGGATGCGATTCTATCATTACACTGGATTTAACAATAAACGAAAATACCTCATCATTAGACCAGGAAGAGGCCTGTGAATCTTATACTTGGATTGATGGCATCACCTATACCGAAGACAATAATACAGCTACTCATATCATTGAAAATATGGCAGGTTGCGATTCTATTATTACTCTAAACCTTAGTATTTTTGAAAATACAGAAGGAATAGATGAGATAGAATATTGTGAAACTTATACTTGGATTGATGGAATAACATACACCGAAAGCAATAACTCTGCGATTCATATGTTAGAGAATGCCGTAGGTTGCGATTCTATTGTCACTTTGAATTTAACCATTCTTGAAGAGACTGAAAGCATAGATAGTCATGAGGAATGTTTATCCTTTACTTGGATTGATGGCGCCACCTATACTGAAAATAACAATACAGCTACTCATATTGTTGAGAATACTGCAGGCTGTGATTCTATCATTACCTTGGATCTGATAATCCTTGATAATCTAGAAGGAGTTGATATTGTAGAGTCTTGTGAATCTTATACATGGAGAAATGGAATCACTTATACTTCTAACAATAATATAGCGACCTATATTGTAAATAATGCCACAGGTTGTGATTCTGTTATCACTCTTAACCTCACCATCTTAGAAAGTAGCCAAAGTGTTTTTGAGGTAGAAGCCTGTGAAACTTACACTTGGATTGATGGAAATACCTATACAGAAGATAATTTCACTGCAATTCATATTGTTGAAAATGCTGCAGCTTGTGATTCTACCATCACGCTCAGCCTGAGCATCCTCGAAAACTCTGAAAGCATTGATGTTGTTGAAGCTTGCGAAAGCTATACTTGGATTGATGGGATTACTTATTCATCGAGTAATAATACAGCGACTCATATTATTGAAAATGCAGTGGGTTGCGATTCCATCATTACCTTAAACCTAAGCATTGATGATAACATATTGCCTGTAGTTCAAACTCAAAATATTATTGTCGACCTCAATGAGAATGGTATAGTAAATATTACGGCGGAAGAAATTAATAATGGTTCTTATGATAACTGTGGAATTAGTGAAATGCAAATAGACATTGATCAGTTTTCTTGCGATGATGTGGGACCAAACACTGTTACACTCACTGTAACTGATCATCAAAACAATTCATCTTCTAATACGGCTATCGTAACTGTAATAGACCTTATTTCACCAGAAATAACTTGTCCAACAAACCAAGAATTACAAATAGGGGATGGTTGCCAAGTGGAATTACCCGATTATGGTGATTTACTCTTAAGTAGTGATAATTGTGGAATTCAATCCATCGTTCAAAATCCTGCAGCAGGAACTGTTTTTACCGACAGTGATTTAGGAAGTCATACTATTGGTTTTATTATTAATGACCTTCAAGGTAATTCTAGTAATTGTAATTTTTCTGTTTTGATTTCCAATACCGAGGAGTTTGATATTGTAGAGATCACCACTACTGAAATTGATTGTTATGGAGATGATGATGGAATGATTAGTATTATTACTTCAGGGGCCTCCTCAGGCTTGTTCTTTAGTATTGATGGAAGTGACTTTTCAAATACCTCTGGCGTTTTTAATGGCTTAATGGCTGGGACTTATAATATTTATGTTAAAAATGTAAATGGCTGTATAATACAATGGCCAACGAGTGTTACTATTGGCCAAGCCTCTGAATTAATCATAACTGAAGTGGAGTCTGTAAATATCACAGGCTGTGCCGGAAATATGAATGCCAGTATTGAAATCACGGCCAGTGGTGGAAATGCAGCTTATCAATATTCCATCAATAATGGACTCAGTTTCTCAGATAACCCTCTTTTCGAAAATTTAAATACTGGAGAATATCAAATCCTTATTCGTGATGAAAATAATTGTGAAACAGCATGGGAAGAAACGGTCATCATTACAGAACCAGAAGCCATAAGTCTAAGCGAAATAGAGTCCTTGAATGTGAGTACTTGCCATGGAGAGGCCACAGGAGAAATTCATATTTCAGCCTTTGGTGGAACAGGAATCTTAGCCTATTCTATTGATGATGGACTTACTTATCAGCTCAATGATGGTCAGTATTTTAATCTTAGTGCTGGAAGTTGTCAGATTAAAATTAAAGATGCTAACGATTGTATCTACGAGCATGAAAACCCTATCATTATAACAGAACCTGAACTATTAGTTTTGGCTAATGTTCAAGCCACCAATGTATCGCAATGTAATGGAAATAGCAATGGGAAAATTGTGGTCTCAGCCAACGGAGGAAGTGGTGAGATCATGTATTCCATTGATGGAGGAATTAATTATGAAAGCAACTCTGGAGTTTTCAATAATCTAGCAGCAGGCACCTATAATATTAGCATTATTGATGCCAATAGTTGCGTGACTGAATATACTCAAAATCCAGTCATCATCAATGAACCTTCTGTTTTGATCATGTCAGTGTCATCCAGTAATATCAACACCTGTTTTGGAGCCAATGATGGAAATATCTCCATAATGGCAAGTGGTGGAGCCGATGATTTTAGCTTCTCCATAAATGGAGGAATATCATGGAGTGACAGCGGTGAATTTGATAATCTTTTGGCTGGGGATTATGAAGTGTTTATTAAAGATGCTTTTGATTGTACGCTAGAATATGAAAACAATCCTGTTCATATAACAGAACCCTCCGCCATAGAATATGAGAGTGTAAATGTCACACACATTGAATGTTTCGGAGGAAATGAAGGTAGCATCCATATTACAGCTTTTGGTGGAACTGGAACATTGAGCTACTCAATAGATAATGGGGCTACTTATCAAATAAATAGTGATTTTGACAATCTGGAAGCCTCCTCCTATTTTTTGTTGATGAAAGATGCCAACGACTGTGTTTTTGAATATGAAAACAATCCTGTTATTATTCATCAAAACGAAGAAATTCAAATTACCGATGCTGAAGTTAATGACGTTCAATGTAATGGCGATTTAGGGAGCATTCATATTAATGCTAGTGGAGGAGCAGGAGATTTGTGGTATTCTATTGATAATGGAATCAATTTCCAATCTGCTCCAGATTTCATAGATTTAATAGCAGGATCTTATTTGGTGAAAGTAAAAGATGCCAACGATTGTGAGATTTTATTCCAAGGAAACCCAATAATAATTGAGGATGCTTATGCTTCTCCTGTTGATATAACAGTCAACCCAACAACAGGACCTTATTGTGTAAATAGTGGGGTTTATTTACAAGCCAATGCTGAAAATGCTATGTCATACCAATGGCAGCCAGGTGGATTCTCTGATCAAGTGATTTACGTTACTTCTGATAGTCCACAAACCATCACTTATGAAGTTACTATTTTAAATGCTTTTGGATGTGAATCTTTTGCTTCTGTGAATATAGAATATGATTTATGCGAACAAGTATCAGAAATAGAGCATACAAAACTAAAGGCGCAAATATTCCCAAATCCTAATAATGGTCAATTTACTTTAGATTTAGAAAACATACAAAATAATATTGAGATAGTTATTATCGATTTTGCAGGACGAATCATATTAGAGGATCTTATAACATACACATCCGAAAAACTTCAGAAAGCTTTTGATCTAGGAGATTTTGAAAATGGAGTTTACTTCCTTAGTATCAAAAATGGGGAATCTATTATTTATCGCAAAGTTGTAAAACAATAGGCACAACAATCTACGAATTGAGCTTGTTCAATGAAGTATTCTAGAAATATTATAGTTGGACGAGCTCTTTTGGTTTAAAATCCTCAAATCAAAGATTATCAGCACTCATCATACTAAAGGACTAGATAAAAACCAGGATAAACCCTAATATTTATTTATATTTCAGTCTAAAGGATGAGGGTTTTGTTGCCAGCAGCAACTATGTTTGCAGAAAACAAGATTCAAACACTCAAAAACAATTCTCATGACAAAAAAACTCCTCTATTTATTATTCCTCGCTTTTTCAATTAGTCTGGTTTCTTGTGAGAAAGAAACTGAAGTTCCAAATATTCCAGTAGGTGGCGAGCTCACCGGAGATATCTCTGAAGACATGACTTTCAAAACAGGTATATCCTATATATTTGATGGCACCATTAGAGTCAGAAATGCCAAGCTTACCTTTGAAGCAGGTTCCATTATTAGATTTACAGAAGGCAGTTCCCTAGAGTTTGCTTATTGGGATAATGAATATGCTACAATGGAAGTTTTAGGAACAGCTGCACTTCCTGTTCTATTTACATCAGCAGCCAGTAATCCATCGGGTGGAGATTGGGCAGGTCTTCATTTTTATAAAGGAGCTACCGATTGTAATATTAATTTTGGGATTATTGAATATGCAGGTTCCAAAGATACTTATGGTTCTGTTTATATTAAAGAAACCGCTATCGCATTCACCAATTCTATTATTCGTGAAGCAGCCAATGTAGGTATTAGATTAAAATCAGAAGGGGCTTTCAGTGCTTTCGACAAAAACTTTTTTACCAATATAGATAGTTATCCTATTTCTGTTTATATTAATAATGTACATACCATTACTGGGAGTAATATATATGAAACATCCACTGGTATTTGGATAGAAAACGATGAAGATTTTACCGCTCAAGGGGAATATTTCTGGACCGATCAAGGTGTTCCATTTTATCAAGAAGGAACCATTAGGTTTGGTGCCGAAGGTGAAGGAAGTATTGTTCATATTGCTCCTGGAACTGAGGTTCTGTTTATGGAAGGTGGATTATGGGATATTGCTTATTGGGAAAACCAATATGCTACTATCATTGCGGAAGGAACTGTAGAAAAACCAATCTTGTTTTCAAGTGCAAGTAATTCTCCTGCTGCGGGTGACTGGAAAGGATTCTCATTTTACGAAGGCGCCAATAACTGTTCTTTTAAGTATAGTACTTTTGAGTTTGGTGGCTCTAGGGATTATAATGGCATGATATTTATCAAAGAATCTCATGTGGCATTTAAAAACTGTGAATTTTATTATAGCAAAACAAATGCCATCAACCTTATTCATGATGCCTATTTCACTGATTTCGGCGGAAATATTTTCCTTGGTAACCTCCTCTATCCTATTTCCATATTTCCAAATTTTGTTCATACTATCATTGGAGAAAACAATATTGATACCGACCTGGGAATTCAAATTGCCAATGATGAAGAATTAGATATTGCAGGAGATTATACTTGGACCAAACAATCTGCCCCATATATAGTCGAAGGCACTATGAGAATTGGAGCCCCTGGAAATGGAATAAAATTAACTATAGAACCAGGAGTAAGAATAGAGTTTCCAATTAATGGTCAGATCGACATTGCTTATTGGCAAGATAATATTGCAAGTGTGATAGCTAATGGGAGTATTGACGATCCAATTATTTTTACTAGTAATAAACCTATGCCTAATAAAGGGGACTGGGATGGAATATATTATTATGAAGGAGCTTATAATTGTAGTATCTCCCATAGTGTTATTTCTTATGCAGGTGGTGATGAGATACCTTGGGGAGCTATTAACTTTAAGCATGCCAGCACACCTTTGAATCTAAGTAATACTCATTTTGCACATATTTCAGCTCATGGTGTCAGTGTTGATGAAGAGTCAAGCGTGGATATCAGTAATAATGTGACTTTTGAAGATTTAGATGGTGTAGGATATCATGTTAGATAGATTTATGTAAATCATTTATTAAAAAAAACAATCAGATGAAAAATATAAAATTTGCAATACTTATTCTAGTCGCTATGAGTTTACTGCTTTCCGGCTGTAAGAAAGATGAAGAAGAAGCCATTATTGAACCCGAGCCACAAGAAAAGGAGTTTATTTTAGGTGACCATACTAAAACCATGGACTTTGATGCTCGTACTGCCATTACTGATCTAGATACCAGTGATTTTAGTCTTTCCATAAGCTCATCTTCTAGCTTTCTAAACTCCTTAGCAGTGGGTGATATTATAGTGGATTCAACTTCCTCAAAGGCGCCAAATGGATATATGAGAAAAATTACTGCCATTGAAAGCGATGGAGGGACTAAAATAATTCGCACGGAACAAGCCCTGCTTTACGAAGCTATTAAACAGGCGAGTATTAGATTTAAAACAGGCGATCTGAAAATGAGTGATATCCGTAGCTTAGAGTTAGCTCCTGGTATAAAGCTAAAAGAAGCAAGTGGAGATCGGTTTAGAGCCTTTTCTTTTGATTTTGATCATCAATTTGGAACATCAGAAAATGGTGTTAATATTTCGGGGGAGAGTTATTTTGACTTAGAATTTTTCTGGGATTTCGACTGGTCTCTAACATTAGATATGCCTCCATTTGAAGTTGACTTGCTCGAAGCAGGAATAGAGTTTAACCAAGGAGGAAGCATTAATGTGGAAGGCAATGGGAATTTTGATGATAATTTAGAATTCAGATTTGCAGCCATTGAATTTACCCCTTGGACCATCATGGCTGGGCCTGTTCCTTTAGTGTTCACTCCAACAATTGAGTTTTTTATCAATGTAAAAGGAGAAATATCTGCTCACATCACCACTGGCGCTTCCGAAACTTTTGATAATCGCTTTGGCATTAAATATGAAAATGAAGGTTGGTCAACTATTGGAGAATCAGATTTCGATAAAACATTTATTGTTCCATCGGTGGAGGCAAATGCTAGCATTGAAACAAGTATTGGTCCACGAGCCTCTTTATTGCTTTATGGAGTAGCTGGTCCTACTATTGGAATCAAAGCCTATTCTAACCTAGAAGCTGAACTCTTAGCCAATCAGAATTTTAATATGGACTTTGATTTGGGAATAAAAGGAACTGCAGGAGTTGTACTTACCGTTTTTGGTTTCGATATTCTTAATGAAGAAAGGGAGATATTCGACTATCCTATCAATCTATATCATATTGAAGATGGAAGTACTGAGGAATCTATTAGTATAACATCCCCCATTCCAAATGCCCAGATTGCCATAGGAAACACGAGTATCATAGATGTCTATACCTCTGGATCTCAACCACAAAAAGTAGAGTTTTATGTGAATGAGGTCTTAATTGGTGAAGATATAGAGGAGCCCTTTAATTACGAATGGAATACTTCGGACTTAAGTGCAGATACTTATATTTTAAAGGCAAAAGCAATATATGCCGATCATGAATTAGAATCGGAACCAGTCAGTGTAAATGTGGTTTTAGCGGGTTGGGATGTCTATAATTTGAAAGATCATATTAGTGGATTGCCCGATTATATGGCCTTATCTGATATATTTTTATTGGATGATAGTCATATTTGGGTTCGAGCCGATGAGGGCGAAATATTCTTCAGTAGCAATGCTGGTGACAGTTGGAGCTGGATTAACAAAAATGAAGTGAAGTATATGTCAGATCCTGTATACTTAAGTGCTAATGATGGATATGGTTTTGGCTCTAGCTATAATTTCTTATATACCAATGATGGAGGTGCAACTTGGATGGATAATCAGCCTATTCAGAGCTTTCTGGGTGAAAGTGTGGTGATAAATCATTCGGAATCAACGCCATTGGTAATGTATGGCCGAGTGGGTGGAGAAGAAGTAATGGCTTTCTATAGTACAGATCAGTTTATGGTGGAGACTTATCTATATTTCTCCGATTATAATGTGGCTACAAGTTATCAAGATGGCTATGTTCCAAATCCTGAAATCGTTTCTAATGGAGGAACTATATTTATCCCCAATATGAAATATGATGGTAGTGAAGAAAAACACCTAGGTATTTATAAAAATGGAGGATTCAATTTAGTGGATATTGGATTGAGTAGTGAAGACCTCATTGTTGATTTATTCTTCCTTAATGATGTGGAGGGCTGGATAGTCAGCAGTCTAAATTTGTTATTTAGAACTACAGATGGCGGAAATACTTGGGAACAAATTTTTAATGGTTCCGATATGCTTGGAGGCTATGAGGTGAAATTATTTTTCACGGATGCCTATACGGGTTATTGGATAGAAACTTATTTTGGAGTTCAAAAACCGAAGTTATACAAAACCATAAACGGTGGAATAAACTGGGAACCTGTAGATGGTTTCACCAGATTAGAAGGCCTTGCTGATATTGAATTCTATGGTTCAAATCTTGGTTTTATTGTGGGAGGCTCAATAACGGATGACAATGGATATAAAATCCACCGTTACCGGGAAGGTAAATAGATTTGTAAAATACAAGTCATGTAAGAATAGGCTGTCCGAAAAGTATATTATTGCTTTTGGATAGCCTTTTTTGCTGTTTTACCCTTATCAACTAGTCCCAATAGTACAAATTTGAATCATTTTATTAGCCTCCGCAAATTTTCATAAATAGCTGTAATACTGATTTATATTCGTTTACAAACCGTTACAAACACTTAATATACGGATACAAGTGGTTATGAACCGATTATCTGGGAGGCCTCGATATAATTTTGCCTCATCAACAAAACGATAACCGGGTATTCCGGAATTAAAAACTTAAAAACAAGTATCATGAAAAATTTAAGAAATCAAGTACAATTAGTAGGTAGATTAGGTGCCAACCCTGAAATCTCTGAATTCTCTTCAGGAAGCAAAAAAGCTTTTATGAGCATAGCCACCAGCGAAACCTATAAAAATAAAAACGGTGATAAAGTAACAGACACCCAGTGGCATCAGGTGGTAGCTTGGAATGGTACAGCCAATTATGCTCATAGTTATTTGAATAAAGGTACAGAGGTGATGGTGCAAGGGAAATTGGTAAACAGAAGCTATGAAGACAAAACTGGAACCACTAGATATGTGACTGAAGTGGTGGCAGATCAAGTGATGATTATTAGTAAGAAAGAACAAAAATCAGAATAGGTTTTCCCTCCCATATATTGATTTTGAAGACCTCCTAGTGAGGTCTTTTGGGTCACATTAAAAATTATGGGGAGCAATGGTTTTTAGCCTTTTCATAGTT
>NZ_JABKCA010000103.1 GCF_013166655.1 Lentimicrobium sp. L6 | reverse complement strand
CAGCTTAAGTTAACGCTAATGCCCATGGGGAAGGGGCAAAACAAAAAAATCATTTCTTAAAAGCACTTATAGTAATTTAATATTAGACTGATTAGTTACAAGTAATCTATTAAATATTTTTTTGTGAAATTTTGAGCCTTAGTCCCTTAGTGGCTAATTTAAAATATAATATCTTTGTGAATCTTAGTATCTTAGAGCCTTTGTGGCAATAAAAAAAACAGTGTCAATGCCAAAAAAAGTAAGTTTAGTATTATCCGGAGGAGGAGCTAGGGGTTTGGCTCATATTGGTGTAATAGAGGAAATAGAAAAGCGTGGTTACGAAATTCATAGCGTAGTAGGAACATCTATGGGAGCTCTCGTTGGAGGTGTTTATGCTATGGGCAAAATGGAAGAATTCAAAAACTGGATGTATACCTTAGATAGAAGAAAGGTTTTTAATCTTGTGGATTTCACTCTAAGTACACATGGCATGATAAAAGGCGATAAAGTGCTCAATAGAATGAAAGAGTTTATTAGCGATAAACCCATCGAAGATTTCCCTATTTATTTCGCAGCATTGGCTGTTAACCTCATCAAAAAAGAGGAAGTTGTATTTACAGAAGGAAGTATCTACGATGCTATTCGTGCAAGTATTTCAATTCCCAATGTACTTACTCCAGTAAAAACTGAGGATGGTTTTTTGGTTGATGGTGGCCTTATGAATAACCTCCCCATGAGTTATGCTAAACGAGTTGATGGAGATATTTTAGTAGCTGTAGATGTTGGAGCTAATGTTCCGGTGATTAAACCCATGCTTACAAAAAAGGAAACCAAAGAAAAAGAGAATGCTTATCAGAAAAGGATGAAAGATTTCTATCAACAATTACATAAACTAGTTCCCAGCCGTAAAGAAGAGCTAAAAGAAGAAAAACTAGGCTATTTTGACCTCATGAGCAAGACGGTAGATTTAATGATGGAACAACAAACTAAGTTGAATCTAATGCATCATCATCCAGATATTTTGGTGGAGATTTCCAGAGAATCTGCTGGAACCTACGACTTCTATAAAGCAGAGGAGCTTGTTGAAATTGGTAGGATGGCATTTTTACAAACTATAAAAAAAGATTAGGAATTGCTTTTGTCTGTTTATAAAAGTCTTATAAAACATAATCTTTCAAACTCCGAAATATTTTCCTTAAATTTGATCTTTCTGTTCTCCCTATGGATATGGTGGTGAGCAAATGCAAATAAAATCGCTAAAAACTAAAATTACCCTTATGAAGTATCAAGTCGTATTCTTATTGCTTGGAATTCTTTTTCTTTCTTCCTGCAATTGTGACAAACCAAAATATTTAGAAGAAGAAGCCATTGTGGCTTTCGATGAATTGAGTTCTACTATTGGAGAAATGAATTCTTGTAGTTATACCATCACCGTTGAGGCCTTGAGAGAAGGAGGCGAATTAAAAGAAGTAACTCATGATGTTTATTTTCGTGGGCCTAACAAAATGTATATTTACTCTAGTGGAGAGGATTTATCAAGAGCTTATTGGTATAATGGTTCTCAGTTTGCCTATTATAACTATTTAACTGCAGAATACGATACCACGGCAGCACCTGGGAATATCATTGAAACCATTGAAGCTATCCATGAGAATTATGGGATTTATTTTCCAGCAGCCGATTTTTTCTATCCTACTTTTACCGATGATATGATCAATAATTTTGATTCCATATTATATCTTAATCAGGAAGATTTAAAAGAAAGAAGTCTTATTGAAATTGCTGGTATTAATTCTGAATTAGAAGCAATCTTTACTTTGTCAAGAAGTAAAATGGGGGTTTTACCTCTTGGATTGAGTCTTTATAATAAAGAAATGGATAATGAATTGGTTTATGATGCTGTGCTTTCCAATTGGAGGCATAACCCAAGTTTGCCTGACCGCCTTTTTAATTTCGTGCCTAGAGAGGATGCCAAAAGAGTAAAATTAGAACCCAAAAAATAAAACCCATGAAAAAGTATATATATATTATCCTGACCCTATTCTTATTTATAGGTATGAGTATGAATGATGTCATGGCCCAACGAATGAATCATAGCCGAGGAGGAGGAGCTTCAAGAAGCGGATCAAGTTCGATGAATAGAAGTAGTGGAGGAAATCGCTCAGTAAACGGAGGTGCTCAAAGATCACAATCTCGACCTCAAACTCAGCAAAGAAGCACAAGTCAGAATAGAAACAAAAGTGCTACTCAAGCCAATAGAAGTCAAACGCAGAATAGAAACAAAGGAACTCAAACCCGTGATCATTCTAATCAACAAAGAAAAAACACCACTAATAATAACCGCAGCGGAAATGTATCCAACAAAAAAGGGAACAATTCCAATAATCGCAGCGGAAATACGGTGAATAATCGTTCTAATAATAAGGTGAACGTTAATAATAGCCGTACCAATGTGAATGTAAATGTGAATAGAAATGTTCATGTAAACACCCGCCATAGCAGTCGATACTATAATGGACACCGAGGATACCATCCCTATCATTATCATCCTTATCGCCCCTATTATTATGGCCCACGTTGGCATCCCGTTGGTTTTCTTATCACTACTATGGTAGCCACTGCCGTTATTGTATCTATACATAATCAGCAATATTATTATGATTCTGGAGTGTATTATGTACAAGCATCTAGCGGTTATACTGTAGTCCCAGCTCCAGTAAATATTGTGGTAGTGGAGGTGCCTAAAGAGGCGGAACCAGTTCCCATGGAAGAAATCACTTACTATTATTTTGGAGGAGCTTTCTATAATAAAGTAGACGATGGGTACCAAGTTATTGATGCACCAGATGGAGCTATCGTTTCTACTATCCCCGAAGGTGGTGAAGAAGTTGAAATTGGTGGACAAAACTATGTGTTCTATAATGATATTTATTTCCAGCCTCTTTCACAAGATGGAAAAGATGTTTATCAAGTAGTAGAGATGGAACCAATAGAGTAGAGCTATTTTAAAAAATAGAAACCCTGAAGCATAAGCCTTAGGGTTTTTTTTATGTTTATTCTTAAAGCAAAATTATTTTCATTACCAATGTAATTCTTACCTTTACCTGCAAATAAAATCGACCGCTATGAATCCCTTTTCATCAAACAAATTAGGCCTAATTATAACAGTTTTCCTATTCGTAATCCTATTCACCAATTGTAGTGACGAAAAGAAACCATTAAAAATTGATCCCGCCTATACCAGCTATATTACTGCTTTTACCGGCGATGTAGTGAGCAATCAATCTAATATCAAAGTTCGTTTGTCGCAAAGTCATTCTGGTGCGGTATCTGGAGAAGCTTTAGCAGAACCGGTATTTGACTTTAGTCCTAAAGTTGCTGGACAAGCCTTTTGGCTCGATGCACAAACTATCGAATTTCGTCCTGAAAAACAATTGCCTTCTGGTCAGTTATTTAAAGCGGAGTTTAGCTTAGGGAAATTGCTTCAGGTTCCTAGTGAATTAGAGAAGTTTGAATTCCAGTTTCAAGTAATGAAGCAATCTATAGATATAAGGTTTGAAGCCATGAATGCCTATGATAAAAGCGAATTGAAATGGCAGGTTATAGAGGGGGTGGCATTAAGTTATGACTTTGCTCAAACTGAAGCCCTAGAATCAGGAATTTCTGCTTATCAAAAAGGAAAGAAATTGAGTATTCGTTGGCAGCATCAAGATGGAGGGAAAATGCATTATTTTACCATAGATAGTGTGGAACGTAAAGCGAAAGTGGAAGAGGTGATTCTCCATTGGGATGGAAAAGCCTTAGGGATTAATGAAGAGGGCGAAAAGAAGTTTGAAATTCCTTCGCTGAGTGATTTTAGTGTTTTAGATGTGAAGGTGATACAAAGTGGTGAGCCTTCTATTCAGATTCAGTTTTCGGACCCTATAGACCAAGAGCTAGATTTAACAGGATTGATTTATTTCAGCCCGGAACTCAGTATTCGAACTTTAATACAAGACAACCAAATTAAGGTATTTCCAAATCAAAAAGTGACTGGAAGCTATAAGCTGATGGTGAGTAGCTCTATAAAAAACAAAGAGGCTTATCAACTTGGTAAGACTTTTGAAAAGGTTGTGAGTTTTAAAAGTTTGAAACCTGCTGTAGAATTGATAGGAGAAGGTAATATTCTACCCTCCTCCAATGGTCTTGTTTTTCCATTTAAAGCGGTAGGATTAAGTGCCGTAAATATTAAAATCATTAAAGTCTTTGAGGATAATATCATGCAGTTCTTACAGAATAATCAACTGAGTGGGACAGAGGAGTTGAAACGAGTAGGAAGATTAGTTTATAAAGGTGAATTGCCATTAAAATCCGAGGAGGCCATCGATTATGGTCAGTGGAATAATTTCGCCATTGATCTTTCTAGCTATATTGAAGTAGACCCTGGAGCCATATATCGTATTGTTCTGAGTTTCGATATAAATCAATCCCTTTATGTTTGTGAAAATGAAGATGGAGCATCCCAATTGCAAGCTGATGAGGTGACGAGTTCAGACGAGGATTGGGATAGTCCTTCTGGATATTACTATTATTATGACTCCGGGAATAACTCCTATTATGGAGCTAATTATAATTATTATGAAAGAGACGACCCTTGTAAAATATCCTATTATTTAAATAGTAGTAATGTAGTGGGAAGAAATATCCTGGCATCGGATTTAGGCATTATTGCTAAAGGCGGTCATGGAAATCACCTTTTAGTAGCCATTACCGATTTAAGAAATACTTTGCCCATGGCAGGAGTAGATGTTGAAATTTATAATTTTCAGCAACAATTAATAGAAACTCAAACAACTGATATCAATGGTTTTGTGCAAGTTGATTTACATAAGAAACCATATCTCCTCATTGCTAAAAATGATAAGCAAAGAGGCTATCTTCGTTTGGATGATGGTTCTGCTTTATCCTTAAGTATGTTCGATATTGGTGGCCAAAGAAATGAAAAAGGGATCAAAGGATATATGTATGGTGAGCGCGGCGTATGGCGCCCTGGGGATTCCTTGTATATGACTTTTATGCTAGAAGATAGAGAACGGACTTTGCCTCTAAATCACCCAGTAGTATTTGAGTTATATACTCCTCGTCAGCAATTGTTTTATCGAACAGTTTCTAATAATTCTGTAGGTGGAATCTACGATTTTAGAACGGCCACTTCAGCTGATGCCGAAACAGGAATGTGGAGGGCAAAAGTAAAAGTAGGTGGAGCCGTATTCACTAAGAATTTGAGAATAGAAGCCATTAAGCCCAATCGCCTAAAAGTGAAACTGGATTTTGGAACTCCATTATTGGCAAAAGATAAAACCATTAAGGGAGAAATTGAGGTGAAATGGTTACATGGTGCCATTGCTAGCGATTTAAAAACCGATGTAGAGATGAAACTAAGTCCTTACAAAAAAGCTTTTCCTAAATATGATGGCTATAGCTTTCAGGACAAATCTCGATCTTTTTATTCCGAAGCAGAAATGGTTTTCGATGGACAAGTAAATGAGGATGGAATAGCGGAAATGCAGCCCAAGATTAACGTTGGTGATCATGCTCCAGGAATGCTCAAAGCAAACTTTAAAATCAGAGCATTCGAAAAAGGAGGTGATTTCTCCGTGAACAGAATGAGTATTCCTTATTCTCCTTATAGCTCTTATGTGGGTGTGAAAATACCAGAAGTAAAAGGCTGGAATGGTGCTTTATATTCTGACGAAGATCAAATGATTCCTATCGTAACAGTAGATGAAAATGGAAATCCAGTAGATCGCAAAGGATTAAAAATTGAAATCTATAATATCTATTGGAGATGGTGGTGGGAACGTTCTTCTGACAACGATTTGGCTCATTATGTTTCAAACAGACATGAATATCTATTAAAATCAGAAACCATAGATACCAAAGACGGAAAAGCCCAATACAAGATGAATCTTGGGGGACAGCTCTACGGCAGGAAGTATATTAGGGTCGTCGACCCTATCTCTGGACATAGCACCGGAAAAGAGTTTTATGTGACCTATAATGGTTGGGGTGATTCTGGAGAAAACCCCGGTGGCGCTGAAATGTTGACTTTCTCCACCGATAAAGAAAAATATCAAATAGGGGAGACCATCAAAGTAAATATTCCGACTGCCAAAGGAGGTCGTATTTTAGTGAGTGTGGAAACAGGAGCTAGAATCATCAAGAATTTCTGGGTGAATTTATCAGAGGAGGAGAAAGATTTTGAACTAGAAGCTACCGAAGAAATGAGTCCCAATGTATATATCCATTTGACTTTATTACAAGCGCATAATCAGATGAAAAACGATTTACCCATTCGTATGTTTGGAGTTCAGTCTATTTCTGTCGAGAATGCAGCATCTCATCTTCATCCTCAAATCACTATGCCTAAAGAATTAGAGCCCGAGAAAAAGTTTAAGGTAAAAGTGGAGGAGGCCAATGGACGTAAAATGTCCTATACTTTAGCAGTGGTTGATGATGGATTACTCGACTTAACGAATTTTAAAACCCCTTCACCATGGAGCCATTTCAATGCTAAAGAAGCCTTGAGTGTTCGCACATGGGATATGTATACCTACGTGATGGGAGCTTTTACTGGTAAAATGGCTGGTCTCTTGGCCATTGGTGGTGATGAAGCTGCCAATGCTGATGGAGGAGCCAAAGCCAATCGTTTTAAACCTGTTGTGAAATTCTTAGGTCCTTTTGAGCTAGGAGCCAATGGGAAAAATGAGCATGAAATATTGATGCCTAATTATGTGGGCTCAGTAAGGACTATGCTTATAGCTAAAGAAGGTACTGCCTATGGCTCTGTTGATGAAACCAGTCCGGTGAAGAAACCTTTGATGGTTTTGGCCACATTACCAAGGGTGGTAGGTCCCGACGAGACTGTTACACTTCCTGTCACTGTTTTTGCCATGGACGACCAAATTAAAAATGTAAAAGTAAAGGTAGAAGCTAATAGTTTATTCCATGTATTGGAATCCAAGGAACAGATGCTCACATTTGAAAGGCAAGGAGATAAAGTAGCGAATTTTCAATTGAAAGTAGCTGATGCCATTGGAATAGGAAAAGTGAAAGTAGAAGTGAGTAGTGGAAGCGAAAAAGCCATATATGAAGTGGAATTAGATGTGAGAGCGCCTAATCCAAGAATTGCAGATGTGGAATCGGCAGTTCTCGAAGCAGGCGAAACCTGGACCACTCAATATAGCCCAGTGGGAATAGATGGAACTAATACAGGAACTCTGGAAGTTTCTAATATTCCTCCTCTAAATTTAGAGAAGAGGATGAGCTATTTAATTAGAT
This sequence comes from Lentimicrobium sp. L6, assembly GCF_013166655.1. Classification (NCBI taxonomy): domain Bacteria; kingdom Pseudomonadati; phylum Bacteroidota; class Bacteroidia; order Bacteroidales; family Lentimicrobiaceae; genus Lentimicrobium; species Lentimicrobium sp. L6. Next base: position 6,172 of record NZ_JABKCA010000103.1, on the reverse strand, counting down.
ATCCTCATGGTTGTATAGAGCAAACTACATCGGCTGTTTTTGCCCAATTATACTTGTCTAATTTTGTTGAATTAAGCCCAAATCAGACTGTCAAAACAGAGGAGAATATTAAAGCTGCTCTAAATAAACTTCGTTCTTTCCAAACCTATTTGGGAGGATTTTCTTATTGGCCTGGTATGGATGAAAATAATGCTTGGGGAAGCAATTATGCTGGGCATTTTATGTTAGAAGCCCAAGCAAAAGGCTATGCACTTCCTCCGGGCTTATTACATAATTGGGTTAATTTCCAGAAGCAAGAAGCCAATAGCTGGACAAGTGAGGGGACTGCCTTTGCACAGTCTCAAAGTCAATTGACTCAGGCCTATCGTTTATATACCTTAGCACTGGCAGATGCTCCTGCTTTAGGTGCCATGAATCGATTGAAGAATCGAACCGATTTAAATGTGGTTACCAAATATTGTTTGGCTTCTGCTTATTATATGATTGGAAAGAAGACAGTAGCAGAGAAAATGATAAAGGACGCTGGTATTAAAGTGGATACTAAATATAGATATTCTAATACTTACGGAAGTGAAAATAGGAATAAAGCTATAGTTTTAGAAACCTTAGCGCTTTTGGGTGAAAAATCCAATGCAAAAATATTATTCGATGAGTTGAGTTCTAGTTTAGCTTCTGATAGGTGGTTGAGTACTCAAACTACAGCCTATTCGCTTTTAGCCATTTCTAAATTTATTGGAACTACAGATTTGCAGAATCAAGAATTAACTTTCCAAGTGAAATTTGATCAACAAGCCGGAGAAAAAATCAAGACTTCAGCTCATATCAAACAAATAGATTTGGACTTCAAGAATACAAAAGAGAGGAGTCTTTCTATTAAGAATACCGCTGAGCAAACTCAGTTTGTCCGTTTATTGTTGGAAGGTATTCCAGCCATTGGAGATACTACAAATGCAGAAAATCATTTGAAGATGAATATCACCTATCGTGATTTAGATGGAAAGAAAATAGACCCTAAAAACCTGAAGCAGGGAAGTGATTTTATGGCAGAAGTGGAACTCGTGCATCCTGGTATCAGAGAAGGATATAGAGATATGGCTTTAACACAAATATTCCCTTCAGGTTGGGAAATCAGGAATATGAGAATGGATGAAGGCTTCTCTGGTCCGTCTGAAAGTTCATATACCTATCAGGATATTAGAGATGATAGAGTTTTGACCTATTTTGACTTGGATAGAAGACAAAGGAAAACCTTTATTGTCTTATTGAATGCGGCTTATCAGGGAAAGTATTATTTGCCTACCACCTATTGTGAAGCCATGTATGATCATGATATTAATGCTCGGGTTTCTGGTGAGTGGGTGGAGGTGAAATAATATTCTTAAGGTAAAAGAAGAGTTATTTCACAGAGTTACACAAAGAAGCCACAGAGGTTCACAGAGAAGAAAAAGGGATTGCACTTTTAATGGAATTGTAATTTAGGATGCTTTGTGGTTTTTGTGCCTACTTTGAACCCTTTGTGCAATAACGAAAATGTGAAGAATCTATTATTTGAAAATTGATTTGACAAGAATTAATGCGAGAGCAGCTTGAAAAATATAAGTATTATTTGCTAGGAGGCCTTGTGTTGACTCTAGTGCTATGGTTTTATTTCTTAATTCCAAAGCCATTATTCCAAGAGCCCTATAGTACTATCTTGAATGATAGGCATGGTCGATTATTATCAGCAAGAATTGCCGATGATGGTCAATGGCGTTTTCCCATGTCAGATAGTTTGCCGGATAAGTTTGTTCAATGCATTACTTTTTTTGAGGATGAATATTTCTATCAGCATCCGGGAGTGAATCCATTTTCTTTGTTTAGAGCATTTCGACAAAATTTAGAAGCGGGAAGTATTGTGAGTGGAGGGAGTACTTTGAGTATGCAGACCATTCGCTTGGCGCGAAAAGCTAAGACCAGAAGCCTTTGGCAAAAAACTATAGAGGTCTTCTGGTCCATTAGAATGGAATTGTCTTATAGTAAAGATGAAGTATTGAGATTGTATGCGGCACATGCCCCTTTTGGAGGCAATGTGGTGGGATTAGAAACCGCGGCTTGGCGTTATTATGGTAGAAGTCCCTATTTACTTTCTTGGGGAGAAATGGCCACCTTAGCAGTATTGCCAAATGCTCCATCTTTAATTTATCCTGGGAAGAACCAAGAAAAACTATTTCATAAACGTAATAGATTGTTGGATAAGCTGCAGCGTAATGGAATTATCGACCAAGAGACTTGTGATTTGGCAAAATCAGAAGCCATTGTTTCCAAGGCGAAATCTGTAAAATCTCAGGCTCCTCACTTATTGGATAGATTGATTTCTGAAGGGGAAAAAGGAGAACGTATTCAGTCTACTGTCGATAAAGAATTGCAAAATAAACTCAGCAGATTGGTGGCAGATTACCACAGTATTTATAGCCAAAATGAGATTCATAATATGGCAGCTTTGGTTTTGGATGTACGTAATTCTGAGGTTTTGGCTTATGTAGGGAATACAGAATGTGAAGAAGAAGGTTGTGGAAGAGATGTGGATATTATTCAGGCTCCAAGAAGCACAGGCAGTGTCTTAAAACCTTTTCTTTATGCTTTTATGCTGGAGGATGGATTCTTACTCCCAAAGTCTTTGGTGGAGGATATTCCCACTCAAATTTCTGGCTATTCTCCCCGAAACTTTGAAGAAAGTTATGATGGGATGGTTCCTGCCGACGAAGCTTTGGCTCGTTCACTCAATATTCCTGCCGTACGAAATCTTCAACATTACGGCTTAGAACGATTTTCTACTCATCTCAAGAAACTAGACTTGCATCATATCAATAAATCCTCCTCTCATTATGGCTTATCTGTTATTTTAGGGGGTGCTGAATCTAGTCTATGGGATTTGTCTAATGCTTATATGCGAATGGCTCAGCGATTAAATGATAATGGTTCTGATTTCCCTGCACATTTTGATTTGAATGAGAAGCATCAAAGAATAGCGGAGGATGATGCCTTTAATGTGGGGGCATTATGGTGGACTGCTGAAGCTTTAAGTCAAGTGAAAAGACCTTGGCAAGAAAGTGGATGGCAAGAGTTCCAATCGGCTAAGAATATAGCCTGGAAAACAGGAACCAGCTTTGGGCATAGAGATGCTTGGGCTATTGGTTTTACTCCCGATTATGTGGTAGCGGTTTGGGTAGGAAATGCAGATGGCGAAGGAAGACCGGGTTTAACGGGTTTAAGTATGGCGGCTCCTGTGATGTTTAAGGTTTTTAATTCCTTGCCAAGAGGAGAATGGTTTGAACAGCCAGATTGGGATTTGATTCCACAAAAAGTATGTGCTAGGAGTGGATATTTGGCCGCTGATGCCTGTGAAGAAGTAGAGGAGCTTATGCTTCCAAAGAAATCGGTAAATACTAAAGTGTGTCCTTTCCACCAAATCATTCATTTAGATAAGAACGAGCAGTTTAGGGTGACGAGCTCTTGTTATTCTGTGAGTGAAATGAAATCAAAGTCTTGGTTTGTATTACCACCTATCCCGGAGTGGTATTATAAAAAGAATAATCCTTTTTATCAGTCATTACCTCCATTTAAAAGTGATTGTTTACAATCCTCAAAAAATGAAATGGATATCATTTATCCGAAGAATTATACTAAAATTCTTATTCCACGAGAATTAGATGGAAGTAAAGGGAAAGTGGTTTTTGAAGTGGTGCATAGACAATCCAACCAAATCATATATTGGCATTTAGACCAAGAATATCTAGGGCAAAGCATTGGGCAACATCGTATGGAATTGGATACAGAAGCAGGAAAGCACCAAATGACTATCATGGATGAAAATGGGGAGGTTCTGGAATGGCGATTTGAGGTGGTGGAGTAAATCTTTTTCTTTGAAAAGCATTGTGCCTTAGCGCCTTCGTGGCAATAATGTATCCACAAGTGATTCAGATTAAAAAAGAAACCATCCGATTATTACAAAAAAAAGTGAAATCCCAATAACAGGAATTCCACTTTCAATTTCACAAAAAAACTCTAATCAAAAATCAATTCTTATATTATGCTAATTGTTTCTTTGCCGACCATTTGTCTTTAAAAACCACGTAGGCTAATATGAGATTTGCTACAATACTAATTACTCCAGATGCTAACATTAGAAAATCAGTCCTTGGTAAAGGAACCAAGTGGGTTTCTACAGCTGTTGGACTGATAAAGTAATACATAAACCAAGCTGCCAAAGTAAATGCTCTAGCCTGTAACCAAGTACCTTTTTTAATGAAAAGTGAAGGAATGGTACAAGAAAGAAGTACCAAGAATTGGTTGGCGGCAGAGCCTGGGAAGTTTAAGTATACAAATACAAAATTCCAGATGTCGTAGGCTATAATCCATAATGTGGTCATGGCTGGCCAAACCAAGTCTTTTTCTTTGCTATCATCTATTTGAATGTCTTTCCATCCGGTAAGAGTTATGATAGACAGTATTCCGGCAATGGCATTAAGAATATTCGCGATAAATCCCATAGAGAAATCTTGTCCTACAGCCTCTGCAATATTAATGGCTAGGAATGCTGCGGCTACAAAGCGAGCAGATTTAGCAAAGCCCAGTTTGGTATATCTCATGAAAGAAAACCAAATGGCGGCAAATACCACGGAATATAATTTCACCCATTTAAACCAATAGCTGACTTCTGTATATCCCAAATAAGCAATCAGAGGAATCACCAAAAATGGAATGATGATATAGAAAGCAAATGTGGGTATTTTATATCTTCTGAAAAGTTCATTGAGTAAAATGAGAAGGACAAGCATGCCCACCCAGTGCAAAGCTGTTTTCCAGCCGCTATATTTATGGATATAGAATTGATGATGGCCTTTATTATATTTTATCTTCTTTGCGCTCAACAGCTCAATCTTGGCTTCATCAAAGTCATGTATTTGGTCTCCAGTTTTGCTCGTGATACTAATATACTCACCTTGCTGTTCCCAAGATTTTATTTCCTTAAGATTATTGCCTCCAAATTGCTTGGTGATTTCTATCATGCCCTCCTCCATAAAATTTAGTCGGTAGAATAATCCTCCTTCTCCTGGGTCACCATCTAAAACGCCTTGGTACATTCCAATTTGTACATCAGCAGCCTCATGATTTGTTTGATTCGCTGAAAGAACATTCCACTGAGTTAGTATTAGGGCTAGACCCAGTAGAATGCTTTTATTTAAATTTTTAATATTACTCATCATGCGGCTATCTTTAAATCTGCATTTTTTCTTCTTTTTATCACATTTCTGATCCAAACAATAGTGAAGGGAACTGCGATGGCTAGGTTAATCCATCCCCAATAAACCAATGCGGTTGGGTTTGCCCAAGCTGAAGAATCCATAGTTGGTGTAAAGATGTCGTAAGTAGCTCTAATGAGAATATGTAATGCTAAAGTATAGACTCGCGCTGTGACATATAATTCTGGGCGTTTCTTGAGAATGGGGTAGAGTTCCGCAGCAACAAGAATACAGAAGGAGCTGGCAAAAAAGCCTGCGTTTTCTCCAAATACAAAGGCAAGGTTCCAAGTAGTATATAGGAAGTTCCAACCTGCAGTGGTATAGGCTAGTAAATCGCCTGGTTTTTCTTTGCTAAAGACCCAAGCTTGCTTTTGTCCTTTGGCATATACCAAAGGAATACTAATACATAAAACCACTCCAACTATAGCGTTGGGAATTAATCCAGCTTCAAAGTCTTTTAAAGTCGCTTCTGCAATATTGAGGAATAAAACTCCATAAACCGCCCAAAGTATCCAATCTTTTTTAAAGAATTTCCAGAATCCTTGTCTGTCTTCGTAGTTGGCGACTCTACCAAATCCTACCAATAGTGCGGTTGGAATAAGTACGCTCAGTGTTTTAGCCCATCTAAACCAGCCATCTAAATTATGACTCCAGAGTGGAAAGGTGAATAAGGCTGCTATCCAAAATACAAAAGCAAAACGATGGTTCTTTCTCATGCCCTCTACCATCAAGAGGAGGATGACTATATATATGGTCATCGATAAAGCATATTGCCAAATAGGTATGTCCATGATATGATGTTTTAAAATGAATAAATGTTCATTAAATATATAAAAAAATAGGGTTACCCATTTAAGTCTCGTGTAATTTAATCGAAGCGTAAGCAATCG
>NZ_JABKCA010000102.1 GCF_013166655.1 Lentimicrobium sp. L6 | reverse complement strand
CTCTTTAATCCGAACTCTTTATTCTGATTCTCCCCATAAAAATTAACATGAGCCATTATTTTGTCTTAGCCCTTAGTTCAGGACCCATTGCTCTTTACCTTAAACCCAGCACCCAGTACCCAGCACAACCATTCCGTCTATGCACCCATCGTTACCCACCTAACCATCAGAACCACGAAATAAAAACGAGTTTCTACTTTAGTCTTTCTTGGAACTCCAGAACCTTTTCGTGATTTCCTAAGGCCTTATAGGACCTGATCATGAGCCCTAAAGCTTTTTTATTATAAGGCTCTATTTGGAGTATGCGTAGTTGATATTCGATTGATTTTTCATGTTCCCCTAAATTAAAGTAGGCTGCCGCCAAATTCCCTAAAACCAGAATGTCTTGATTATTGATAGCAATCACTCTTTTCCAAAATTCAATTCCCTTTTCATAATTTTTCTTCTCGAAATAATACACCCCCATATTGTTTAAGGTATTCAAATCATTAGGATCGTATTCTAAAACTCTTTCATAGCAAGCTCTAGCAAGCTCTTTTTTTCCGATGGCATTATAACAGACTCCTTGATTATATTCAGCTTCTCTATACTGAGGATAGATAACAAGCGCCTTTTGGTAATGTTTAATGGCTTCTTGATAGTTATTGGAACGAGAGGTTGTATTGGTGCTTTTTTCAGCTTCTTGTCTGTGATAGGTTCCAAAGTGATTGGCTGCTCTGGCGCTGTTCGGAGCAGTGATGAGGCCAGATTTATACAGAGTATACGGGGATTCCCAATCTGAATTTCTCGATATGGTTTTAAAGCTGTATAGAAGAAGAATTGTTCCTAATACATAGTAAAAGATTTTTCGATCGAGATATTTATATAAAGCATATCCTAGTGCAAAAGTAAAGCCAAAACTAGAGGCGTATACAAACCTTTCAGCCATGGTCGCTCCGATAATGACAAAGAGGTTGGAAACCAAAAAGAGTAGGCTTAAAAAGAAAATAATGCCATAGGCTAAGGGTTTTTTCTTTATCAAGCCATAAATAGCATAAGCAAACAGGCTAATATAGGCAATTAGAGCTAATATAAACTTCCAATCTCCCATGCCTACCGCAGGAATTTGATTAAAAGAATAATCATAGCTCAAGGGATGAGGAAACAGAAGCAAGACCAAGTATTTACCCAAAATCATGATTTTTGTAGCCCAGAGCTCTATACCTGAAAGTGCCATGAGTGAGTTATTGATTTTATCCATGTCTTCCACAGAGGAATATTCATCAAGGATCAAATATCTGATTAGAAAATATAATATAATAAATCCCAAAAAGGGGCTGCTGATTTTTACTATTTTTTTTAACGATATGCTTCGGAAAAAATATAGACTAAGAGGTATGACTCCAATAAATGCCAATCCTGTTTCTTTAGAAATTAAGCTGAAAAAAAAGAAGAGCAAACTAAGCATTAAGTTTTTAATTTTATTTTCATCTGTATACTTAAAGAGAAATAATAATGAGGTGATACCAAATAGGAAAGAGAGTATTTCATCACGACTTTTAATATTGGCAACTACTTCTGTGTGAATAGGATGAGCCAAAAATAACAATGTGATGCCCATTGGGAGCCAAACAGACTCGTTTGGAAATAATCTTGAAGTAAATAAGAAAAGTAGGAGTCCTGTTAAAACAAAAAAGAAAAGATTGAAAAAATGGTGCACACTGGGATTAGAGCCCCATATGGCTGTTTCTATGGCCAAACTAGCCAATACTAAAGGTCTGTAAGTTAGTCCTTCTAATCTATTAAAGCCATATAGATATCCATGGCTAAAGATGTCTTTTAAGCCGCTAAAGCCTTCATTCACAAATTTGTTTTCTGTGGTGATGATGGGATCGTCTAGAACAAAGCCATGATTTATAGTGTTTGAATATAGGGTAAAGCCAAATAGGATGATAAGACCATAAATCCATAGATCCCTGTTTTGCAGCATTGAGGATTTCTTAACTGATTTTTTCTTTTTAGAAGCCATACTTCTGTCTTATTTTTGAAGGACTAAAGATAGGAAAAGCAAGGATATCTGCCCTAAATAATTCTTTAAACTTGCTTTCTCTTTCAGCCGATTGACTTTCTATTGTATTAAAAGGAGTTTAAACCGAATGTGCCTTAAAATGGTATTGTTGTCTGAAGAGGATACGAAATAGCCGTATCACAATGCTTCAAAAGGGTTTTACTAAAATCGGCTGAGAGAAAAAATGTGTATGTAGCACAAAATAAAAGAAGTCTAAAAGTTTCATAGGTGAAACTTATTAGACTTCTTGATATATCTGGACTACCTAAAGGCAAGAGGGTTTATTCCTCAGCAGCTACATCGTCATTGTCTATTTTAGTATAAGTCACATGCAGTTGTATACGCTTACTCTCGTCCATCATAGGCTCGTATCCATATCCTATCAGTCGATTAGGGTGAATGGCTCCACCAATGATTTCTACTCTTAGTTTGTTGTCAGCCGTAAATCCTTGAATCACATCCTGAATATATTGGGTGATTCTGAAAAAGTATCTATGCTCAGTCTGATCGTATTTTCCGCTGAAATAATTATCACCACTACTAGCATCTGGCACCGTATATTGATAGTCTACACTATCAATGACTACCTTCTGACTTAAGGTTAATGAAGAAATAGGAGTATAACCTGATTCCTCATCTTGATTATAGATGAATAACTTGGCCTCGTTAACTGCATAATTATAATAATCATCTATTTTGTTTAAATAAGGAAATTCAACAACTGTTCTAACACCTGCTAATCCTTGCAGGTATATCAATTCTTTACCATCCTCCGTATGTCCATCAATCACCTGAGACCTAAACTCAGGACTAGCATCACGATACTCATAATGATTAAAATTACTAAATCGAGCAGTATTATAGTTCACTACCAAATCGTAACTTAAGCTATCCTCTTCTTCATTATGATAATAGAATCGGATGAAAGTATCGTCACTTTGGAAATTAAGATCCACTAAACTACCACCACTTGAAGGCAGGTTCTGTTCTAGTGTAGTAATATAAATCCCCTTAAATACTTCACTTAAAGTTCCGTCATCTTCAAAAACTGAAGAGTCACTAGAAATGATTCGCTGTCCAAATTCAGTAGAAAGATAAATTTTAACAGGATTAAGAATCATTGAAGTGTCATAGGTTCCATCAATGGTATTTTCCTCGATAAACTCAACCGAATCATAATTGGGGATAAAACTTGTATACGCAATAGGTTCCTGCTTGAGTCTAGTATTCTGAAAGGAATAGTAGGCAGAATCTGCTGTTAATTCATCTCCAAGCTCATATACCACCCACTCATGCCTATAGGCGGTGTCTCCATACAAATCCACATTGGCATAAGCTATATAGAGTACAACAGAATCAATTTCTGGAGTATCACCAAAGCTATAGCTTTCGTTTCCGGGATCAATATTGAACTGGCTGTAAACGCTGGCATTTAGCGTGCCAAATACTGGATCTTTGATGGCACCGACCACATGTGCCGATAACTCATCGGTACGAAGGCTATCAATTAGTTCACTATAAACATTTATAGTTACAGTATCCATATAGATGACTTCTAATGGATTTTCACCCACAATGTCAACACCTATCTTGCTAATGTCCTTTTTACAGGAAAAAAGTAAAGCAGCCGTGATGACGATCAACAGGCCGCTTGAGAGTATTTTTTTCATATTCATCATCTCATTCTATTGCTTTGGCGAAAGTATGCAAAGGCTTCTATTTAGAAAAGTGATTTATCTTTTTTTAAGAACTAATCCTCTAAGAGAGAATCGTAGAATGTGTTATAGGCATTAACATAGTCTTCCTCAGGCTGATAGGTGAGGATAGGCTTACCGGTCTCTTCTGCCATCTTTACATAATCAGCAGATAATTCTTCTGCTCCATATATAATGGCATCGGCATATTGCAACGCTCCAAACATTAGATCCATATAGTTTCCACCTTTGTAAATGTCTAAATCAGTATCATCAATACCCTCCATTTTAATCTTCTGTGGAAGGTTATCATTTAATTGAGCATCAAAATGATCATTATAAAGTGAAACAATAATTTTTGTGTCATTAAATAAAGGATTGTCTTTAAATGCTTTCTTAATGTATAATGGAACCAATGCCGACATCCAGCCATGGCAGTGAACGATGTCTGGTGCCCATCCTAATTTTTTTACGGTTTCTAAAACCCCTCTACTAAAGAAAACAGTTCTTTCATCATTGTCTTCAAAGAATTTACCATTCTTGTCAACAGTAGTGAATTTTCTTTGAAAATATTCTTCATTATCAATGAAATAAACTTGCATTCTTGCTTGTTGAATGGAGGCTACTTTAATGATAAGAGGATGGTCATGATCGTCAATAATCAGGTTCATTCCAGATAATCTGATCACTTCGTGTAATTGGTTTCTACGCTCGTTAATATTTCCAAAACGAGGCATAAAAGTTCTGATCTCTTTACCTTTCTCTTGAATTCCTTGTGGAAGATAACGCCCTATTTTACTACGATTTGTTTCGGGTAAATAGGGCATAATCTCTTGATTGACGAATAAAACTCTTTTCTTCATTCTAGTTTATTTTAAATGACGACATTTGGATGACTCTGATAAGAAAATGGAAATTAGATGTTTAGGCTTGTTAATTTTATCATTTGTGTCGCATATTGTTTTTAAAAAATGGTCAGGCAAAGATAACATTTTTTTCTAAACCAGCATTTATCAAGGTCTTAGGATTGTTTTTTATTATTCGAAACTTTTATTTCCCCTTCCTTTTCTTAGGTTTTCCCTTGAAGTAAACCTACTGTTTTGATCATTATTCTGAGCTTTCTAAATGGAACCTTTTCTTTTCCATTTCTTTTGTCTTATTAGTGATTATTTGTTAAAAACGCCTTCGTGTTTTCAATAATAACCTGATTTTGACATTAACGTAATGACGCATTTTCTGATAACATGAGCTTAGCATAAAACTACAATACAGTATTTGATAATTAGCTTATATAAGATATGGATTTCTGAAGGGCTATCGGGATAAATAATGAAATTTATAGAAGTAGATCGCTAATTATTACCCCCTTCTGATAAAGTCAATAATACACCCTCTTTTTACTATAATCCATTTGATAAAGCCCACTTTATCTTATTGGAATTCATAACAAAACCTAATGTATTGTTGACTTTCTGGAATAGCTGTTAAATAATCGACTAAGGCTTTAGTAAAAACATAAGCGAAAGACTTGCTAGTTTGCAAAGATTGAGTAATTTTGTTACTCAATATTAACAGGCATCAATTCTAAGGATTAATAACGCGGTGTTAGATACATTAATTACATCCAAAACTAGAGTCAAATTACTTTTGAAGTTTTTCTTAAACTCCAACTCTGAGTCTTATTTAAGAAATTTGGAGGAGGAATTTGGAGAGTCAAGTAATGCCATTCGTGTAGAACTGAATAAGTTAGAGAGGGCGGGCCTTCTTGATTCTAGAGCTCAAGGCAATAAAAAATTATTTCGGGCCAATACCCAACATCCGCTATTTCCTGAAATTCATAACCTGCTTTTAAAGCATATCGGACTAGATGAAATCATTGATAAAGTTGTGATGAAGTTGGGTACTGTGCAGCAAGTTTTTTTAGTAGGTAAGCTTGCTGAAGGCATAAACACCGGTATTATCGACCTCCTTTTCGTTGGAAAGAGCATCGATAAAACCTATTTGGTAGAATTGGTAGAGAAAACAGAAAGTACCATCAAGAAAAATATCCGTTATTTGGTGTTTTCTGTCCAAGAAATTGAAAACTATTTAAAACAACACGCCAATACAGAAATATTACTGATCTGGAATCAAGAATAAGGTGGTGGCTTCTTAAGTGTTTCGTATTTAGTTAAGTTCAAAACTGGAACTGTGACTTAGGAGGCGAAGCTGTGGAATTTAGCATAATGCTTAGAGCCAAGAGTTTAGTGCATACTGCTGAAATCTAAGAGTTAAGATTTAAAATTTATAATTGCCTGACTCAAGCAAATTGGGGCTTTTGCCACTTTTAATCAAAAAAAAGCCTGTGATTATGTATTTAGCAAAATGGCTCAAAATTTACCTAGCTAAAATAGCATAATCATTTTTCATTGCGGTAATTTCAGAAAAGCCATATTGAAGAGTTCAGTAAGCAAATAGTAACAAGCTTTGGTACAAAGAGCAGAACCATGTCTTTTGCCCTCTGCCCTCTATCAGAAATAGAAGAATAAAGCACCTAGAAATCAGCTTTAAAAATAAATTGATATTTTAGCACCAAAAATCATCAAATAAGAAAAACCTTATTTAAAAAATAAATTAAAGAAGACTATAGTAATGATATGCGCTCTTGGCCCATGCACTTTGCCCTAAGCCCTAAGCTCTTTGCCCTAAACTCTTCAAGTCCCATAAAACATCTAAAATGGAAAGTAAAAATTACAAAATCGCAATCATTGGCCTTGGATATGTTGGCCTACCTCTAGCCGTTGAATTTGGAAAGAAATTCCAAGTGCTCGGATTTGATATCAATCAAGTTCGTGTTGACCAGTTAAATGGTGGACATGATGCCACTTTAGAAGTAGAAGATCATGATCTGCAACAAGCACTCAGCTCCGATGGAGATGCTGGACTAAAACTGACAACCAATCTCGAAGAAATCAGGGAAAGCAATATTTATATTGTCACTGTACCTACACCTATAGATCAGTTCAAAAGACCTGACTTAACTCCCCTAGTGAAAGCTAGTGAAACGGTGGGAAAAGTGATTTCAAAAGGAGATATTGTCATTTATGAAAGCACTGTTTATCCTGGCGCCACTGAGGAAGATTGTATTCCAGTAGTAGAGAAAGTAAGTGGAATGAAGTTCAATGAGGATTTCTTTGCAGGTTATAGCCCAGAAAGAATCAACCCAGGCGACAAAGTGAATACCTTGCTTACCATTAAAAAAGTAACTTCCGGTTCTACACCAGAAATAGCTAAAGTAGTGGATGATATGTATAATACCATCCTCTTAAATGGCACACATATGGCCACTTCTATTAAAGTAGCAGAAGCTTCTAAGGTAATAGAAAATGCCCAAAGAGATTTAAACATCAGCTTTGTTAATGAATTGGCTTTAATCTTCGATCGCTTAGGAATTGATACCAATGAAGTAATAGATGCGGCAGGAACCAAATGGAATTTCTTGAAATACCGTCCGGGTTTAGTAGGAGGCCATTGTATTGGAGTTGACCCTTATTATTTAGCTTTTAAAGCAGAAAGCGTAGGCTATTACCCCGATGTTATTCGCTCCGGAAGAAGAGTTAACGATGATATGTCGCGCTTCGTAGCTGATAAAGTCATTAAGCTTATGATTAAAAAAGGCTTGAAGATTCTAGATAGTAAAGTTCTTCTACTTGGAGTAACCTTTAAAGAAAACTGTCCCGATATTAGAAATACCAAAGTGGTGGATATAGTAGACGAGCTACAAAAGTTCGGATGTAAACTAGACATCTACGACCCATGGGCCAATCAAGCAGAAGTACAGCATGAATATGGTATCAAAACCATGGACAAGAATGTAGATATTTATGCCTCAAAATACGATGCCATTATACTAGCGGTAAGCCACGAGCAATTTGCCGATCTAGATTTGCAGCGCCTCACCAATGGCAATCAATCTGTTATATTCGATATTAAAGGATTTCTACCTAAGGATAAAGTGGACGGGAGACTTTAAAAATTCAAAGTTTACCCTGACCGTAGCGTCATGGGTTCAAAGTTTACCCTGACCGTAGCGTCATGGGTTCAAAGTTTACCCTGACCTTAGCGTCATGGGTTCAATGAGAGATTAGGTTTCCAAAACGAGCTGGCGATGAGGCGTTTGGAGAATAGACGAAGGTAAATCCCCCGAGGGCTCTAGCTTGACCTCTTTTGGATTGCGGTAGGAAGTAGCACAACTCTCCGAGTTGTAGCTTTGCAATATCCTAGTATTTGAAAGAACGGTCAAGATTTCATAATTATGTCGATGTGGCGAGCTGGCGATGGAAAATTCTGCGAGGGTTGGACTAGAGGTAGTAGTTCTTAAATCAAAGGATTCCAGAGTAGCTTACAAGGAGATTGCTTCTCTACGTTCACAAAGACCATGCTTTCAATTGAAATACCTGACTAGAATCTCTCTCTCCGAAGAATGTCATTGCGAGTCGCTTAGCGACGAAGCAAACTCCATAAATAAGAGACCTAATTCCAAATTGTATAATAAAAATTCGTGAAAATCCACGTAATCCGTGGACAATCTACAACAATAACATATGAGTTATAACCTAACAAACTTAAAAGAACTAGAAGCAGAATCCATTCACATCATTCGTGAAGTGGCTGCAGAATTCGAAAACCCAGTGATGCTCTATAGCATTGGTAAAGATTCCTCCGTCATGGTACGTTTGGCCGAGAAAGCCTTCGCCCCCGGAAAAGTACCTTTCCCATTGATGCATATCGATAGCAAATGGAAGTTCAACGAGATGATCACCTTTCGCGAACAATATGTTCAAGACAATAATTGGGATTTAATCGTTCATCACAATAAAAAAGGATTTGAGGAGGGCGTTGGCCCTTTTAGTCATGGTAGCAAAGTACATACCGATATCATGAAAACTCAAGCCTTATTAGCAGGCCTAGATAAGCATAAATTTGACGCTGCCTTTGGTGGTGCACGCCGCGATGAGGAAAAAAGCCGTGCCAAAGAAAGAATCTATTCTTTCAGAGATCAATACCACCAATGGGATCCCAAAAATCAAAGACCTGAGCTCTGGGATATCTATAATGCCAAGGTTCATAAAGGAGAATCCATTCGTGTATTTCCGATTTCCAACTGGACTGAACTAGATATTTGGCAGTATATTAGATTGGAGAATATTCCTATTGTACCGCTCTATTTCGCTAAAGAAAGACCAGTGGTAAATGTAGATGGAAATCTTATTTTGGTAGACGATGATAGAATGCCAAAGGAGATGAGAGACCAAGCAGAAATGAAAATGGTCAGGTTCCGTACCTTAGGTTGCTATCCATTAACAGGAGCAGTAGAATCAGAGGCGGATACCATTGAAAAGATAGTGGAAGAAATGATGACCGTCACTGTTTCAGAAAGAACCACCAGAGTCATCGACTTCGACCAAGAAGCCTCTATGGAGCAGAAAAAGCGGGAAGGGTATTTTTAGATTGTCCGCGAATTCACACGGATTAGGCTAATTAACACTAATTGAAATGGAAGGATAATGCCAAAGCTAGGTTTCACATATATAATGACCAATAAAAATAATACGGTATTATACACTGGAACATCATCTGAATTAAAAGATCGTGTTAAAAAGCATAAGGATAAATTTTATCAAAAGTCTTTTACAGCTAAATACAATATCAACAAACTAGTATATTTCGAAATTCATGCTGATATGGAATCAGCAATCAAAAGAGAGAAGCAAATAAAGGGTGGGTCTAGATTAAAAAAAGTGGTATTAATTGAAAAATCAAATCCTGAACGGAAGGATTTGTATTTTGATTTGCCTTGATTTTTAAAAGATGGCCACGACTGACTCTAAGGTCAGCCTCGCCATGACCTAGTTCCAATATTGAATTGTGATTTTATAGAAAATTACTATACGGAGATGAGTCATTGCGAGGAGGAACGACGAAGCAAACTCCTTAAAATCCACTCATGACTTAAAAGATACTCTTGCTGAAGCATAAGTATTTTAATAAATTTCGGGACCAAGTCCCTACAATATAAAAGATTAATATACACAAAATAATTCGCGAGAATCCGCCTAATCAGCGAAAATTCGTGGATATTTACACGAATAACTAATCTGTGATTATCAATAAAATCAGTGTTATCCGTGTTCCAATACAGCAACAATGGCAACAGAAAAACTAAACATAAAAGAATTCCTAGATCAGGATCAAAAGAAAGACTTACTAAGACTATTAACAGCAGGTTCTGTGGATGATGGAAAATCAACACTCATCGGCCGTTTATTATTCGACAGTAAGAAATTATACGAAGATCAATTAGCAGCGCTGGAGCGCGATAGCAAAAGAGAAGGCCATGCTGGAGAAGAAATCGATTATGCTCTCCTACTCGACGGACTAAAAGCGGAACGCGAACAAGGCATCACCATTGATGTAGCCTACCGCTATTTCTCTACCAGCAAACGAAAGTTTATCATTGCCGATACTCCTGGTCACGAGCAATATACACGTAATATGATCACCGGAGGCTCTACCGCCAATCTGGCCATCCTCCTTGCCGATGCCCGTAAAGGGGTCATCACCCAAACCAAACGCCATACTTTCTTGGCTTCCTTATTGGGAATCAAACATGTGGTTTTATGTGTTAATAAAATGGACTTGGTTGATTTCTCTGAGGAGCGCTTCAACGAAATCTGTCAAGAATATAAAGACTTCACTACTACTCTTGATATACCAGATATTACCTTTATCCCAGTATCTGCTCTAAAGGGCGATAATGTGGTGGATTTATCTGAGCGTACCCCTTGGTATCATGGTAAAAGCCTCTTAGAACATTTAGAAGGTGTGCATGTAGCCAGCGATAGAAACTTCGAAGACTTGCGTTTCCCTGTTCAATATGTCATTCGACCTACCTTAGATTATAGAGGGTTTGCAGGAAAAGTAGCTTCTGGCGTTTTAAAAGTCGGACAAGAAGTGATGGCGCTACCTTCCGGAAAGAAATCGAAAGTGCAAAGCATTCTAACTTCCGATGGACCTGTGCAACAAGCCTTCCCTCCTCAATCAGCTTCTTTTACCTTGGAGGATGAGATTGATATCTCCAGAGGAGAAATGGTGGTTTACCCGCATAATCAGCCCAAAGTAGAAAGACATTTTGAGACTATGCTGGTATGGATGGACGAGAAACCTATGGACCCCTATACTCAATTCTATATCAAACATAATACCCATGCCACCAAAGCTCGTATCGATCAGATTCGTTATAAAGTGGATGTGAATACCTTAGAGAGAAGTGAAATCGATCGCTTTGAGCTCAATGAGATAGGAAGAGTAGTGATGACCACAACCAAACCTTTATTATTCGATCCTTATCAAAAGAACCGTCAGACAGGCTCCTTCATCCTCATCGATCCTGTTTCTCATAATACAGTGGCTGTTGGGATGATCATCGACAAGGTAAGCTCCGACAGACTCCCCAGTAGAATCACCGATCAAGAGAAAGAACACATTGTAAAATCGGGAAGCCTAATTAATAAGCTAGAAAGAGAAAAGAGATATGGTCAAAAAGGAGCTACGATCTGGTTCACCGGATTGCATGGCTCTGGAAAGAATCAATTAGCTTACTCACTAGAAAAAGAATTATTCGCCCAAGGAAAAACCGTAGTTCTCTTCGATGGTAAATCCGTAAGAAGTGGGCTGTCAAGAGAGCTGGATTTCAGTCCGGCCGATAGTGCCGAACACCTCCGAAGAGTAGCACATATGTGCCGTATGCTCAACGAACAAGGTATCATCACCATCTGTTCTTTCATTTCTCCAGACCAAGAAGTGAGAAAGCAAGTAGCTGAGATTATTAATACAAAGTCTGATTCAGAGTCTAATAACTTCCACTTAATCTACATGAAAGCCGACTTAGACTTCTGTAAGAAAAACGATAAATACGGAATCTATCAGCAAGCAGAAGATGGCGAAGTAAAATATATGCCCGGCATTGATAGAGATTATCAAACCCCAACAAATCCAAACCTTATCATAGAAGCAAAGGAAGATTTTACTGTAGAAGAAATCTTGAGCTACCTTCAACTTGAGAAGGTTCTTTTTGAGTAGTTTTTATTACGAACTGACGAGCAAGCGAAGGCAAGTCCTCCGAGGGCTTTAGTACATTATACATGGCCCTCGTAGGATTGAGAGATGGAAGAGGTCAAGTTAAAGGATGATAGCCCTGAAAGGGATAGCGTCCTTGGTTATTCAGCAGTTTTGCCCCGACCCTAAAGTTTAAGAGGTTCAAAGTTTACCCTGACCGCAGCGTCATGGGTTCCATGTAGAGTAGATTAGAAAGATTAGGTTTTCAAACCGAGTGGAGAGCTGGCGATTCTTCAATAAATAATTCGCGAAAATTCGTTTAATCTGCGAAAATTATCGTTTTAACCCTGACCGCAGCGTCACGGGTTCAAGGTTCAAGGTTCAAAGTTTACCCTGACCGTAGCGTCATGGGTTCAATGTTTAAGGTTGAGTAGATTTGAAAGATTAGGTTTTCAAAATGAGCTGGCGAATAGGCGAGTGGGAGAGCTGGTGAAAGCAAATCCTCCGAGGACTCTAGCACATCATACATTGCCCTCGTAGGATTGGGGAAGGCAGAACTAAAAGTAATTGGAATACTCGAGTAGATTGAAGGGGGATTGCTTCACTACGCTCGCAATGACCTTGTTTCAATTAAAAATACCTGGGCAGAATCTCTCTCCGAAGAAAGTCATTGCGAGGCGCGAAGCAACGAAGCAAACTCCTACAATAAGAACGGAATCCAACTAGCGCGGAAATGTTTTCCTGCGCTATGCACCCAGCACCCAGAAACAACAAATAACCCACAAATAAAATGATAACAGCAAAAATACAGCATCAAGTCATCAACGCTATTTCTAAAGCAGGAAAAGCCATACTAGACATCTACGAGAGTGGTGACTTCGGAGTAGAGATGAAATCAGATCATTCTCCTCTAACTCTAGCCGATAAGGCAGCACATGATATCATCATGGAAGTATTAAGTAAAACAGAAGAACCTGTCCTAAGTGAAGAAGGAAGTAGCATTCCTTATTCTAAAAGAAAAGATTGGAAAGCATTCTGGTTGGTAGATCCATTAGATGGCACCAAGGAATTCATCAAAAAGAATGGAGAATTTACCATTAATGTAGCCTATATAGAAAGAGGAAGAGCCCGAACAGGCTTTGTATTTGCTCCAGTGCTAGAGGATTTCTACCTCGGCATCAACGAGCAAATGGCTTTTAAATTCAAGCTTAAACCAGGCGAAAACTTCAAAGAACTGCCAGCCACTGCCAAAGTGTTAAAGGTAAAGCCTGAAGAACAAAATATGATATTGGTAGGAAGTCGTTCTCACTTCAACAAAGAAACAGAAGACTATATTGAAGCTTTAAAGGCAACAGGTAAAAAGGTGCAATTTATCAGCAAAGGAAGTAGCCTAAAGCTATGCATGGTAGCAGAAGGCAGCGCACACCTCTATCCTCGATTTGGCCCAACCATGGAATGGGATACCGCAGCAGCACATGCCATAGTCTCTGCCGCCGGAGGAACAGTTAAAACCCCAGAGGGACTGGAATTGCATTATAATAAGGAGGATTTGCTGAATCCTTATTTTATTGTGAAAAGATAATAAAGGTAGTAAAAGATGGTAAAGTGCCCTTCGGGCGGAAGGAATGGTAAGGTGCCCTTCGGGCGTAAAAGATGGTAAGATGCACTTTGCGCGTAAAGAATAGTAAAGACTATCCCTTACAACTCTTTACCACTTTTTACAATTT
>NZ_JABKCA010000101.1 GCF_013166655.1 Lentimicrobium sp. L6 | reverse complement strand
ACGAAAGCACCGGCGAAATCGCTCCGATTGGTGTTTATGCCTATGTGATAGAGCTCACTGATCTCAATGGTAAATTGGAGACCTATCGTGGGGTGGTTACCTTGATACTGTAAAGAGAAAATTCTTATTTCTCAGTATTCCAAAAGGGCAATCTCCCATATTCAGCCTCAAACTTTTCTAATAATTCTCTTTCAATAGGCTTGGGGATATCATTATCTCTGGCACCTGAGGTAACATACCACTTAATGATTAGGCATTTTATATTATCTTCTTTCATTCTAATAGGCCAAGAGATACTTCTATTTTTACCAAATTGTTTGTTATTTACGATATGGCCACCCAAGCCATCCTGACGATGAATAATCTTGCAATTAGCTCCCTCTCTACCAGAAACCCCAACATAAATCAATCTTTCAACATTAACCACATCAGCATAGATAAGATAAATCCCACTACTATTACGAGGTGCTGTGCATTCTTCATATAAATTACTTGATGATTTAAAATCAAACCTTCCTTTAACCTTATACTCTTCGAGTTTTTTGAACATATTTACTATAATTTAAATTTACTTCTTCTTTCCTTTTCGCATATGATGATTCAAACTTCCTAACCCAACGCCTTGAAATACATTACTTATTACAAAACACAGTTTTTGTTTAAGCTATTGACTCCTCACTTTCCTCAATAACGCTAATGAAGAATGGGTTATTAATGATAAAACACCTAATATTCCAAGCTAGCAAAAATCCACTAGGCCCCCAAAATACGAAACTATTAGATACAAAAAAAGCTTTGAAACAATTGTTTCAAAGCTTTATAATGTCGGGGTAGGGTGATTCGAACACCCGACCTCCTGCTCCCAAAGCAGGCGCGCTAACCGGACTACGCTATACCCCGTATAATTTTCTGGCGGAGAGAGGGGGATTCGAACCCCCGGTACAGTTCCCCGTACACATGTTTAGCAAACATGCGGTTTCAGCCACTCACCCACCTCTCCGTGGATTATTATTCAATATTTTTTAGAACTTCGATTCCTTGTGAAGGGTATCTCTCGTTTTGCGATTGCAAAAGTAGACAAAATATCGAACCCACCAAACCTTTTTGAAAAAAAATTAATTAATTTTCCATTAAAAATTGAAGGTCTTCTCCTGACTGTAATTCCCTAGCTTCTTTACCATCTTTGAATACCCTCAACCCTCGTTCTCCAAAGTGCTGTAAATGATTTCCTTTCACTCTAAAATAGCATGCTTCACGCAAACCAGCCACATACATATCAGGATTTACTGCAGTAAACTCATTTATTCTTTGTTCGCGAGTTTCTCCTCCATGACCATCAGGATGGGCATCTAAATAATGAGGATTAATCTGAAATGGAACTACATTTAAGCAATTAAATGAGATGGGCTCAATTATAGGCATATCGTTGGTAGTTTTTAAACTTGGGCAAGCAACATTCGATCCTGCACTCCACCCCATGTACGGCATTCCTTCTAGAATACGTTTCTTAATAGCTTTCATAATACCTGTTTGCTGCATCATATAAACTAAATGAAATGTATTCCCTCCACCTACTGCAACTGCTTCAGCATTCTCAACTGCCTGAACAGGATTTTCTTCTTTATGAATGGAATATAAGTCAAAACCTAATTCTGCATAAACTGCCTTTACTCGTGCTTCATAAGCATCAAAAGAAGCTTGTAATCCTTTATCAGAAAGGTTTACTCCTGCGTATGGAATAAATAATACTCTCTTTACTTCAACCTCTTTTAAAAATTCTTTAATCACAGGACGTGGCCATCCTAAATATTCTTCTCCTGCATTAGTGGAATTACTGATCAGTAATAAATTTCTGTTCATATCTATATTTTATATGTTATTTCTCATTTTTGGGTAAATCTAATATATTTTGTTCATTTGACATATCTAAAGTCTGAATATTCCGTAATTTTCGGTTTATTGCATTTGTTCTCGTACTACTTAATGTCTCCAAAGAAGTCGAGGCAGTGTTTAAATGTTTTTGGACTTTATCTAAATGCTCAGCAAAATTTCCAAACTCCTGTTTCACGGCTTTTAATACATCCCAAACCTCACTACTTCTCTTTTGCACCGCTAATGTTCTAAATCCCATATTCAAGCTACTTAGCAAGGCTGAAAGCGTGGTTGGCCCAGTTATAGTGATTTTATAATCTCTTTGCAATTTCTCAAATACACCAGCATGACGCAGTACTTCGGCATAAAGACTCTCCACAGGCAAAAACATAATGGCAAAATCTGTGGTATGGGGCGGATCGATGTATTTTGAGCTAATGTCTTTGGCAAATCCATCTATGCTTCGGAGTAAAAGTTTTTGTACTGAGTCGATTTTATCCTTATCACCCTCCTCATAGGCCTCTAAAAGCAATTGGTAGTTCTCTATTGGAAATTTAGAATCGATAGGTAACCAAACATTTTTATCGTCAGTTTTACCTGGCAATTTGATGGCAAATTCAACATGAGCTTGGCTTCCTTTTTTGGTTTGTACATTTTTCGCATATTGCTCACTGGTTAAAATCTGCTCTAGGATATTCCCCAATTGATATTCTCCCAAAACACCTCTTGTCTTTACATTAGTAAGAACTTTCTTTAAATCCCCTACTCCACTGGCAAGCGTCTGCATCTCTCCAAGGCCTTTATGCACCAGCTCCAATCTATCACTGACCAATTTAAAAGATTCACCCAACCGCTTTTCTAGAGTTGATTGTAATTTCTCATCAACAGTCTGACGCATTTTTTCCAATTGACTGCTATTGTCTTCTCGTATGGACTTTAAACTGGAATCTACATTTTCTTTCAAGCTTTTAATCTGATCCAGAGCCAACTTATTCTGATCTAATTGTTGCTGATTCAAATCACCAAACCTCACTCGCAATTCTTCATTGATATTTTTAATACCAAAGGCAAAATCTTCTCTATTTACTTTGGATTCTTTTTGCAAACGCTCCTCAAAACGTTGGAAACGATCGTTCATTAAGTCTAATAGTTGTGATTGTTTTTGATTAGTCTCCTCCATAAATTGCTTTTGAGAAAACTGTAAATCATCGTTTAAATCTTTTAATAATTTAGAAAACTGATTTAACTGTTCTTTTTGGAGGATGGTATTCTCGTTAATTCTCTTTAACAAAGAATCTTGAAACCCTATAAAACTATTGGAATTTTCTTTTCTGTTTTCAGAAAACAATTCACGAGTCTCACGAGAAGCATCAGCAAACTTTTCATGAATAGCAGACTGAAATCCAATGCTATTCGATTCTGGAGCTTTGCTCTTTTTAAAAACAAAAACGAGTAATAATATCAATAATAAAGCATTTGCAGAAATCAATAAACTCAGAATCATGTTAAATGTTTTAGGATTTCAAATTTAAGAAAAAAAAGGAAGACGAATGTAAAAAGGCGGAAGACAGATGACGGATGTTGGATGACAGAAGTATCACATTTAATAGTAGTATGAACATACGCTGTACTAAAAATGGTCAACCCTATTTAGGCATTCACACAGGACAAGCTTAAAACATTGAACTTTGAACCAAGTATTAAAAACCCCGACTCACCATCTCAATACAAAAAAGTCTACTACTCGTTACTTTTCACCCTTTGCTCTATGCTCTTCACTCCATCAACCTCCAGCCTTTTTAGCCTTATATCCTTGATCCATCAAAATCTTCATGATTTTATCGCGATGATCTCCTTGAATGATTATCTCACCTTCTTTGGCCGAACCTCCTACTCCACATTTGGATTTTAACAATTTGCCTAAGTCTTTTAAATCATCTTCGGAACCTATGAACCCTTTAATCACAGAAGCCGTTTTTCCTCCTCTGTGTTTCTTGTCCAACCAAACTCTTAAATCTTGTTCACTAGGCGCAATGCTTTCTTCTTCAGCTCCACCAAAATCGTATTCGTAGTCTTGATTAGTGGAATAAACCACATCTCCTGTTATATTCTTAAATTTCTTTTTCTTAGCCATAATTATACTTTTGGTAACCAGATTTTCAAATTTCTGGGATTCATTACTATCTCTACTTTTTTCCCCACCTTTAATGATTCACCATCCACATTGGCATATTCATTATCATTAGGTGAAATCTGAATCTTCTTTCCTCTGATAATTTCTATTAAATTAGATTCGTGGGCTTTTGCACTCCAAACCTTTGACAGTACTTGTGGGACCCGCACTAATTTAGGTTTCCGAATAATACAAACATCCAATAAGCCATCACAGAGACTAGCTAAAGGTGAAATCTTGGTATTATAACCAAACTGATTGGAGTTGGCAATGCTTATCATAGCAGCTTTTCTCTTGAACTTTTGTCCATCGATCAACAAATCATATTCTTGTTCCTGATATTTAAAAAACTCTTTGATACTCAAAGATGCATAACCCACAAACCCTCTATTTTTATAATGGGCAAATTTTTCTGCTATCAAACTATCAAAGCCAACACCTGCAATACTCACAAAAAAGTGACCATTTAATTCTGCAGTATCAATCGCGCTAGTTTCAGCATTATTCATTTGTAAAATGGCTTTCTTAGTATCTAGCTCCCAATTTAGATGCCTCGCCAAACCATTACCAGAACCTTGTGGAATGATTGCTAAAGCGGCTTGGGTCCCAGCTATTTCTTTAGCAATTTCATTTATGGTTCCATCCCCTCCTACCGCAACTATTACATCAAATTTGTCATGATATTTCCTTGCTATTTTGGCTCCATGACCTATATATTCAGTATATTTAATATCAAAATCAAAATAGTTTCCATCCAAATAAACAGGAATAAGATCAGCTATTTTCGACTTATCTCGTCCACCACTTATAGGGTTAATAATAAATAATACTCTCCGTTTATTCATGATTTTTAATTCTGATTTGGTTCTGAATCATTCGATTATTATATTGCTGTTGGAATGCCTTCTCAAAAGTGACCAAATCATTAATATCTCTCTTATTCAATACATTATTTTTCAACAAACTATCTTTACGATATTCATATAATGATTTTGGATTTCCATCCTCCATCTGCAATAAATATTCCTCATCCATCATCTGAAGATTTCCATTAAAATAATTCACCGCGAATATTCTAGAGGAGCCTTCAAAGATAGAATTACCGAAAGCAATAATACTATCCTGCATTCCTAAATAATGTAATATAGAAGGATAAATATCAGTTTGTTGGACGAGTTTCTTTTTAGAACGACGAGTCATTAAAGTATCTCCAGGAGCAAAAAATGCTATGGGAATACTAAATTGACCCAAACTATTTTGGTATGCCGCCTCTGCCCCTTCGCTGGTATGATCGGCAGTAATCACAAACAAAGTATTTTGATACCAATTTTTGGTTTTAGCAGATGTAAAAAACTGCTTCAAAGCAAAATCACTATAAGCAATGGCTTGTTGAATTTGCAGTTTTCCCTTGGGGAATTTACCTGTATACTCAGCCGGAATTTGATAAGGATGATGGGAAGACAAAGTAAACAAGGCCGCTAAAAAAGGTTCTTTAAATTCAGTCAATTCTTCAGTAAAATATTGCAGATACTTTTCATCCCAAATTCCCCAATGCCCATCATAATCCTCTGGATTTGGATACTCGTTCTTCCCATAATACTCTTGAAATCCAGCGGCACTAGCATAGGCATCAAAGCTCATGGTTCCATTATTTCCTCCATGAAAAAAAGCAGTTTGATAGTTATAATGATTCAGACTATGAGCTAAACCTTCAATCTGATTTCCTGCATAAGGACTGTTTAAGAACGACTCGTCCGACAAAGTAGGTAAAGCAGATAAAATGGCTGGTATTCCTTCGATACTTCTCTTTCCATTGGCAATTCCCGAAAACACCAAACTATGCTCGAACAAACTATCCAGAAATGGGGTAAAACTTTTCTGATGACTCAAATAACCAATATGTTCAGAGGAGAAGCTCTCTAAAATTAAAACCACCACATTCTTGATAGGCTCAGGAACCGAATCTAGAGGAGGATATGATTGAACAGGTTGGTAGTTTTTTTCTAATTCGACTTCCGTAAAATCACTTTTTAATTCCAAACCCGTTTGTCCTACCGATTTAATGATAGTAAAAGGAGTATTTAAGACAACAGGAGAAAGACGAGCAGGTGCGTGTAAACTGGCATCTACTATATTTATGGGTTTCAATTGAAAACCGCCTCTAATTCCAATAATTACAATCCCCATCGAGACTATAAAAATCACTGTCTGCAATATAAAAGTCTTGATACTCCATGGATTTCTATTGACTTTAACACGCACTCCATTAAAAGAGAACACCAAGAAAACCAAAAGTACTATCGCCATTAAAAAAGCATACCAGAAATCTACTAAAAAACGAGGTGCCACTTCCCAAAATGTCTCCATAGAGGACAAATAGGAAAATATATCAAAGGTCATCCTTTTTAAAGTGAATCGATAATAAATAGCATCGGACAAATTCAAAAAGATGGCCAAGGTTAAGGCTATTAAGGTAGGCACCTTTATAATAGCCTGAAATACTTTAGCGCTCCTAAAGGGCATTGGAATGGTATTTCCAATAATAAACAAGGCGCTCAGCATAAACAACACACTCAAATCGAAACGTAAGCCTACAAAAATTGCCCATGCAATATCGCTAGTAGTAAATCCAGAAAACAGTTGGAAATTGAAAACATACAAGCTCACTCTCGAAAGAACTAACACCAATAATATCATCAACAACCGCTTTAGAAAAGCGATATAATGACTTCTAATATGTGGATATGATCCTAAGAGAGCTTTCATAAAAAGCTACAAATGTAAAGAAACACTTTGGGAATTAAACCTCTGTGATGTTATTTCTGATGGCAAATTTTACCAGATCGACTGTTGTACGAAGATTAATTTTGCGCATAATATTATTCTTATGACTTTCCACTGTCCGAATGCTAATAAAAAGTTTATCGGCAATCTCACTATTGGTATAGCTTTCAGAGAATAACTTCAACACTTCCAGCTCGCGCTCAGATAATACATTCAGCTGCTTGTCCAACGGACTCTCACTATCACTGGCTTTCCTTAAATAAGAATTTAATAGAATATTGGTGATGGATTTACCATAATAATCGTATCCACTGCGCAAGGTATATATAGCCTCCACTAATTCCGCTCGCGTAGTGTCTTTTGTTAAAAACCCTTTAGCACCGGCTTTTATAGACTTCAAAATAAAAGACTCACGAGTGTTTAACGACAAGACCAACAACCGTGCTTTTGAATAATCATTAGCAATTTTCTTAATCTCAGCTACATCATCCGCATTCGACAAATAAGAATGATAAAGTATGATATTGGGCTGAGACAAACGCACCCTTCGGGTGAGTTCTTCAGCAGTATTATAGAAATCAGTTATTTCAATATCGTTGACATCCGAGAGTAAAGATCTAATGCCTTCACAAATTATTTTATTACTATCCTTGATAACTACTCTAATCAAAACTTTATTTTTTAATATTCGGGGCAAATATAAAGAATATTTCACATAGAATTCATAAATTCGTTATCTCATAAACAGAACTTAAAAAGCTATGTCAGATAAACTATCACATAACGATATAAAATTCCCAAAAGAAAGTAAATCACTCAAGCATTTAAAAGAGCTATCTTGTATCAATCAGATAGTTGGTGTACTCAAGGAGAACAAGTCTTTGGCAGAGTCTTTAAAAGAAATCGTGACCCTCCTACCTCAGTTCTGGCAGTATGCTGATTACACTGTTGCACGCATTCATTTCGATGGAGAGAATTATAAAAGTCCAAAATTCAATTTTTCTCCTTGGAAACTGCAAAAAAGATTCTCTACCATAAAAGGTAAGCTGGGTTATGTGGAAGTATATTATACAGCTGAATTTATGGAAGCTGACCAAGGGCCATTCTGTACTGAAGAGACAAATCTTTTAAGTATTATCACCTCAAAAATCACAGGATTTCTAAATAGCCTCGAAGCCAAGTCTAAGAAACCTGACAATGAACATGAGTTTATTTCCTTTCATAGGGAAGAAAACCCTAAAGAAAAAAAGTTAGTCACAAGAAAGCTGCTACAGCGATTTATCAATAAGAATAATTATGCCCGTGATATCTATCATGATCTCATGCCTTATAAGGTTAAAGAAATTCTTTTAGTCGCCAATCTTTACGATGCTTACAGTATAGAAAAAGAAGGCCGATTTAGTGAATATGTATTGGGGGAATACAGTACATTAAACCTGACAAGTATACCAAGAATCACTGGAGTTTCCTCGGCAGAAGACGCCATGGAAGAACTTCAGAAAAAAAATTACGATTTGGTGATCATCATGATGGGAACTGATAAATTTGGTCCTGTCAAACTCAGTGAAGACATTAAAGACATCTTTTCTTTTATGCCAGTCTTCCTACTGCTGCATAATAATAGAGATGCTGCATATTTTAAAGGTGATTTCCCCAAATCATTCGATAGTGTATTTGTCTGGAATGGAGAATCGCAGGTGTTTTTTGCCATGATAAAAATGGTAGAAGATAAAGTTAACCTTCAGAACGATACCCAAAAAGGAATGGCTCGTGTAATTCTTTTAGTAGAAGACACCCCCAAATATTATAGCCGTTATCTGCCTATGCTCTATAACATTGTTATGGAACAAACCCGACGAATTATTGAAGACGTAAGTACAGATGAACTCTATAAAGTTTTAAGATTGAGAGCAAGACCTAAAATTATTCATACCGACAATTACGAGGAAGCCATCGAGATCTTTAATAATTATAAAGATTATATGTTATGCCTCATCACCGATGTGAAGTTTTACAAAAATGCTGAGTTAGATGATCGTGCAGGAGTTAAGTTGGTGAAATACGTTAGAAAACATATTGAAGATTTACCTACAATCATTCAATCTTCTCAAAAGGAAAATATGAGTGAAGCCTATTTGCTTCAGGCGAGCTTTATTGATAAAAATTCTGATAGCCTTCTTATTGATTTCAAAAATTTCATCACTCACTATTTAGGTTTCGGTGATTTTATCTTCCGAGATATGAATGGTCGTAAACTAGCAGTAGCTAAGTCTTTACGCGATTTTGAGCAACATCTAAAAACAATCCCAGATGAAAGTATTCTCTACCATGCTACCAAAAATCACTTTAGTCTTTGGTTAATGGCTCGAGGCGAGATTCAAATTGCAAGAATCATCAATCCTTCAAAAGTCAATGATTTTAAAGACAGCAAACAACTTCGTAAATATTTAGTAGAGGTGATGCAGCGTTTCAGAAATGAACAAAACAGGGGTAAAATCATTCCCTACAAAACCAACCAAATAGGAAATGCAAAAAACATCATCAAACTTACCGACGGTTCTTTGGGAGGAAAAGGGCGTGGTTTAGCCTTCTTAAACAGCCTCATCCATAATTTCGATTTTAGCCAGATTCTTGATGAGATTAACATCTGTAATCCTGTTACTTATTTGGTAGGCACTGATGAATATGAATTATTTTTGGAGAATAACAACCTTCATTCGAAACTAAAATTAGTACAAGACTATGAGGTTATCAAGAAAATCTTTATCAATGGAAAACTATCCTCCAAATTAGTTATTAAACTAAAAGAAATTTTGAAGGAAACTAAGAAACCTCTAGCTATCCGCTCTAGTGGTCTTTTTGAGGATTCCTTAATGCAGCCATTTGCAGGAATATTTGACACTTTCCTGTTACCCAATAACCATAGTAATGATGATATCAGACTTAAACAAGTAACTGATGCTATTAAACTGGTCTATGCATCAGTATACTCTGATATTGCAAGAGGATATGTGGAGGCTGTAAACTATCGTATTGAAGAAGAAAAGATGGCCATCGTTATACAAGAGGTAGTCGGAAACCAATATGATGATAAATTCTATCCTCATTTTAGTGGAGTAGCTCAAAGCTATAATTATTATCCCATTGCCCATATGAAACCAGAGGAGGGCTTCGCAAACATTGCCGTTGGATTGGGGAAATATGTAGTCGATGGTGAGAAATCCTATCGCTTTTCACCCAGGTATCCCGATTTAGAAAATTATTCTTCAAAAGATTTGTTCAAAAACTCTCAGACTAGTTTCTATGCCGTGAACATGAAAGAAAGAGAACTCGATTTAATGATAAGCGATGATGAGGGTTTAATCAAATTAGACATTAGCGAATCGGAAAAGCACGGAACTTTAAAACACATGGCCAGTGTTTTCGATCAAGATAATAATAGAGTGGTACCTGGAATATTCAAACCTGGACCGAGAATTATCAACTTCGCCAATATTTTGAAATATAATTACATCCCTCTTTCTCGAGCTTTAGAGGTTATCTTACAAATTGGGCAAGAAGCCATTGGCAGCCCTGTTGAGATTGAATTTGCAGTAGATTTAAACAGAGATTCGGATTATAAAACCAGCTTATACATCTTACAAATAAAGCCTCTTACTGGAAATGCTGATGACTATAATATTAATATGGATGAGGAAGACCTTGATAAAATGCTCCTCTACACCGAAAATGGCTTAGGAAACGGAATGATAGACCATATCACCGATTTTATATACGTAGACTTGGAAACTTTTGATAAATCTGAAACTATTAAAATGACCAAGGAAATAGAAGCTCTAAATGCTAAAATGATGAAGCTGGATAAACAATATGTTCTCATCGGTCCAGGCCGCTGGGGTACTCGCGACCCTTGGATTGGAATCCCTGTTAGCTGGCCACAAATATGCAATGCAAAAATAATTGTGGAAACTAGTTTAGCCAACTTCCCATTGGATGGCTCCTCGGGATCGCATTTCTTTCACAATGTTACCTCAGCAGATGTAGGATATTTAAGTGTTCAACAAGAACTCTCCTCAAATAAAATCAATTGGGAAATCCTTGATAAACAAAAGGTAGTTGAAAGAACAAAATACTTTAAACATATTGAATTTAAAAACCCAGTAACCATTAAAATGGATGGCAAAAAGCGAATCTCCATCATGCACTATAACGATTAAAAACATAAAGATTTCATAATCCTATACCCTCTTTCAATGATTGTATAGACAAATTATTATTGTTTCCTTACTTTTGCAGCAAAATATATTTATGAAGACTAAGACTTATTTTCTGGTTATCATTTTAAGTTTGATGATGAACTCAGCCTTTGCACAAAAAAATGGCCAGGCGAATTCCTATTATGAGAAAATAACAGAAGCCATATCCTCATTAAATTCAGCCGATGATTACCAATCCTACCTGGAAGCAGGGCAACAATTTCAAAATATTGCCGAGGAAGAAAAAAGCAAATGGGTTCCTTTTTATCATGCTGGATATGCCTACATTCAAGCTGCATTAAAATTACCTGCAGCCAAGAAAACATTAATACTTTTAGATTCCGCACAAAGGATGGTAGATAAAACTATTGAATTTGGTGGTCTTGGCAATAGTAAAATTATTTGTTTGCGTGGTTATTTATATTATGCACAACAATTTAGAACGCCAAATAACAATACGAATATTATTGCCCGAAAAGCGACTCAAGAATTAGATAGGGCCAGATTTCTTGACGACTCTAATCCACGTCCCTATTATGTAATTGGATTGGTTCTTGACCAATTGGATCCAAGAATAGGAGGCAATAAAAAAAGTGCATGCAAGCATTTTCAAAATGCTGATGAAAGATTTAAAAATTTCACACCGAGAAGTGAACTTTCTCCAAATTGGGGGGCGCAAGATAATGCAGCGCACCTATTAAAATGTAATCAAAAATAATGGCACAAGCACTACTCACCGTTGAGAACCTCAGCAAATCATATAGCGATAAACTCCTATTCCAAGATTTAAATTTCAGCATATTAGAAGGCCAAAAAATAGCACTCGTAGCTCATAATGGGGTTGGTAAATCTACTTTACTCAATATTTTATCAGGTGCAGATATTCCAGACGATGGAAACCTTACTATAAGAGAAAGTTTAAAAATCGCCTATCTTAGACAAGACCCTAAGCTCGACAAAAATCTGACTGTTGAAGAAGTACTATTTCATTTAGATAACCTTTATGTGAAAATCATTAACGATTATCACCTACAATTGAAATCTTATGAAAAAGATCCTTCTCCGCAAAATCAAAAAAAGCTCGATGAAGCCATAATCATGATGGATCAGAAGCAAGCTTGGGATTACGATAGTAGAATGACAGAGGTTTTAGAGAAGTTTGAGATAAAAAATCTAAAACAACCCATTTCTGAGTTATCAGGGGGCCAAATAAAGAAAGTTGCTTTAGCCTCTGTTATTATCGATGAAGCCGATTTAATCATACTCGACGAACCCACCAATCACCTCGATATCAAAACTATTGAGTGGCTTGAGGAGCATATCAGCAAAAGCAAACTTAGTCTACTCATTGTAACTCACGATAGATATTTCTTAGACGAAGTTTGCGATATCATTATTGAGATCGATCAACAAAGAAGCTTTACTTACCAGGGCAATTATTCCTATTTCCTTCAAAAGAAGGCAGAACGAGAAGCTTTAGATGTGATGGAAATAGAAAAGGCCAAAAACCTATATCGAAAAGAGCTCGATTGGATGCGCAGACAACCTAAAGCCCGAACTACTAAAAGCAAAGCTCGCATAGACTCCTTTTACGATATAGAGAAAATAGCTAAGAAAAGAATAGAAGAAAAAAAGATTGAATTTAAAGTTAAGATGAGTCGTCAGGGTCGAAAGATTTTGGAAGCAAAAAACTTATCAAAAAGTTTTGGTGAACTGAAAATCACAGATAAGTTTGAATATATCTTCAAGCGTGGAGAAAGAATTGGATTGGTCGGACCTAATGGAACCGGAAAATCGACATTCCTTAACCTCCTCACAGGGGATTTAAAAGCAGATTCTGGGGAGGTTATTATTGGAGAAACCACTAAATTCGGATATTACACCCAAAAAGGATTAACTCAAAAAGAAGATTTACGAGTTATAGAGATAGTAAAAGAAATAGCAGAGTCTGTAGATATGGGTGGTAGCACCATCGGCGCAGCTCAATTCCTATTTCACTTTGGTTTTTCCTATTCTTTACAACAAAGCTATTATAGACTTTTGAGTGGAGGAGAAAGAAGGAAACTCTATCTTATCCTCACATTGATGAGTAATCCAAACTTTCTTATTTTAGATGAGCCGACTAATGATTTAGATATTTTCACGCTCGGCAAACTCGAAGAATTCTTAATCGACTTCCCAGGTTGTGTAATTATTGTAAGCCATGATAGATACTTCTTAGATAAACTCTGCGACCACCTCTTTATCTTTAAAGGCCAAGGTGACATTAAAGACTTTGGAGGTAATTATTCTGATTTCAGAGAATTGGAAGAACTAAAAATTCTTCAAGAAAAGAAAAAGAAAAAATCCGAAAAGCCGGTTGTTCAGCAGAAAAAAGCCAGTTCGGTTAAAGTCAGCTATAAAGACAAAAAAGAATTTGAAAAACTTGAAGATGAAATGCCATTGGTTGAAGAAGAAAAAACCAAATTAATAGAAGCACTCAATTCTGGCACCTTAAGTCCTGAGGAAATGAACGAGACCAGCAAAAAATACCAAGAAGTGGATGAAAAACTCGACGAAATGGAACTTCGCTGGCTGGAGCTCAGTGAGATCATTAACGAATAAAATAAGAAATGGCAGAATGTGACCATGTGTGAATGGTAGAATGTTCAATCATTTTCTCATATAAGCATTAATTCATAAAAGCATTGAAGCATCGAGCTATTGAATCAGGGCAAACTTTGTTCTACTTTTCCTTTGTACTTGTCTTATAATTTATCTAGAAACCTGTAAAT